>JBKJMP010000545.1:0-12175 GCA_046596395.1 Gemmatimonadaceae bacterium | reverse complement strand
CGCGTCTTCTCCTGGCCCGGCATGGGCTTCATCACGATCTCGGCCATCGCATCGCGCGACTACCACCTCGTGACGTCCGGCGTGTTCGTGATGAGCGTCGTCGTCGTGCTCGCCGCGCTCGCCGCCGACGTTGCCGTCGCGATTGCGGATCCTCGCGTGCGACTGGGATGACGTGAACGCCACGACGCAGGCAGGCTCACCGGGCGATTCGGCGGTACGCCGACGCCTCCGGAAGGACCCGCGCGTCTGGGTCGCCCTCAGTGTGCTCGGGGTCATGGGCCTGACGGCGATCCTCGCGCCAGTACTCGCGCCGTACGCGCCTGCGGATCAGCTCGACATCACCCGTCTCGCGAGCCAGGCACCGTCCCTCGCTCACCCGTTCGGGACCGACCCGTACAGCCGGGACGTGCTCTCGCGCATGCTGTACGGCTCGCGTGTCTCGCTGTCCATCGCCCTCGCCGCCGTGGCGATGTCGATCACGTTCGGCACCCTGCTCGGCGCGGTCGCGGGCTATGCGGGCGGCGCGATTGATGCCATCCTGATGCGAATCGTCGATGCGGCCTTTTCGATCCCCACATTGCTGCTCGTGATGCTCGTCGTGGCACTGTGGGGTGACATCGGACCGGTGTTCCTTACGCTTGTGATCGCTGGTGTCGGGTGGTTCGCCGTGAGCCGGCTCGTGCGTACGGAAACGCTTGCCGTGCGCGATGCGGATTACGTCGTTGCGGCGCGTGCGCTGGGCGTTCCGGCCTGGCGTGTGCTCTCCCGGCATGTGCTGCCGAACGTCATCGGCCCCGCGATCGTCGCGGCGGCGCTCAAGGTCGGCAACGTGATCCTGCTGGAGGCGGGACTGTCATATCTGGGCATCGGCGTGCGTCCACCGATGGCCAGTTGGGGCTCGATCATTCAGGATGGTTCAGAGCGCATCGCCGATCTCTGGTGGCTTGCGCTGTTCCCGGGACTGGCGATCCTCTTCACCGTCTTCGCGTGCAATGCGCTCGGCGATGCCTTGCGGGATGCGCTGGACCCGCGTCAGCTTCATTCCTCGCTCGATGACGACACCATTCGGCACACGGCATGACCGCACCGCTGCTCGAGCTCGATAACCTGCGAACGTACTTCTACACCGACACCGGTGTCGCGCGGTCGGTGGACGGCGTCTCCTTTCACGTGAATGCGGGCGAGACGCTCGGCGTCGTCGGTGAATCGGGGTGCGGCAAGAGCGTCACCGCGCTCTCGGTGCTGCGGCTGATTCGCGCGCCGGGCCGGATTGAAGACGGGAGCGCGATCCGCTTCGAAGGGAAGGACCTGCTGGCGCTCGGCGAGCGCGACATGCAGAAGATCCGCGGCAACCGGATCGCGATGGTGTTCCAGGAGCCGATGACGGCGCTGAATCCGGTCTTCACGGTCGGCGACCAGATCGGTGAAGTCGCGCGCATCCACGCCGGGCTCTCGAAGCGCGACGCGCAAGCGAAGGCCGTAGAGATGCTGAAGCTGGTCGGCATCCCGGCCCCCGAGCAGCGCGTGAACGAGTATCCGCACCAATTGTCCGGCGGCATGCGGCAGCGCGTCGTCATCGCAATGGCGCTCGTCATGAATCCCGCGCTGGTGATCGCCGACGAGCCCACCACGGCGCTCGACGTCACCATCCAGGCGCAGATCCTCGAGCTCCTCGCCGACCTGACGAAGCGCCTCGGCACGTCGATCCTGCTCATCACGCACGACCTTGGCGTTGTGGCAGAGAACTGCTCGCGCGTGGTGGTGATGTATGCGGGTGAGGTGGTGGAGGAAGCGACGACCGTCGATTTATTCGCGCGCGCGCACCACCCCTACACCGAAGGGCTGCTCGGCGCGATGCCGCGCGTCGGTGGAGACGCGGAACGCCTCGCGACCATTCCGGGTACCGTACCTCCGCCGACGGCCTGGCCAGATGGTTGCCGCTTTCGCGAGCGCTGCATGTACGCGTGGGAGCGATGCGAGCAGGAGCATCCGCCGCTGTACCAGATCGGCGAGGGCCATCGTTCGCGCTGTCATCTCGCCGTCGAGCCGGAGCGCCGCGCGCATCCGCATACGCCCATCGCGGCGATGCAGGGAGTCTCCGCCGCATGACCCTGCTCTCCGTCAAGAACCTCACGAAGCATTTCCCCATCAGGCGCGGGGTCTTCGGCAAGGTGAGCGGTCAGGTTCGCGCGGTCGATGGCGTGTCGTTCGACGTCGCTGCCGGTGAGACGCTCGCGCTCGTCGGGGAATCCGGATGCGGAAAGTCGACGACGGGGCGCGCCGTGCTGCGCCTCATCGAGCCCACCGCCGGCTCTGTGACGTTCGACGGCAACGACGTCCTCGCGCTCGGTGGCGGCGACCTGCGGCGCCTTCGGCGCCGGATGCAGATCGTCTTCCAGGATCCGTTCTCGTCGCTCAACCCACGCATGTCCATCGGGGCGATCGTCCGCGAGGGGCTGACGATTCATGGGATCGCTGAAGGTTCCGCAGCCGATAAGCGCGTCCGGCAATTGCTCGAGGAAGTCGGCCTGCGCCCGGAGTACGCATCGCGCTACCCGCACGAGTTCTCCGGTGGACAGCGCCAGCGCGTCGGCATTGCGCGCGCCTTGTCTGTGGAGCCGTCGTTCATCGTGTGCGACGAACCCGTCAGTGCACTCGACGTGAGCGTGCAGGCGCAGGTGGTGAATCTGCTGCAGGATCTCCAGCGCGATCGCGGCCTCGCCTACCTGTTCATTGCGCACGACCTCTCGGTCGTCGAGCACATCGCTGACCGCGTCGCCGTCATGTACCTCGGCCACATCGTCGAGCTCGCGCCCGTGGATGCGCTGTACAGCACGCCGACGATGCCGTACACGCAGGCGTTGCTGTCGGCAGTGCCCGCGCCCGATCCGGGCGTCACCCGTGAGCGCATCCTGCTCGCGGGCGACGTCCCCTCCCCGGCGAATCCGCCGAGTGGGTGCGTGTTTCATCCGCGATGCCAGCATCCGGCGCGCGACGCGGCCTGCGCGGCCATCGTTCCTCCGCTGGAGGAGAAGGCGCCCGGCCACTGGGTTGCCTGCATCAAGCAGCCGCCCACGACGGTGTCGTGGGACGCGCAGAAGGCGGCTGGCGGTACCAATCCTCCTGATTTCGTCCTGCCCCGCGCCGCGCTGCACCGCGGCCTGCCGGCTGGCTCGCCCCTCTCCCCATCGTCCGCATGACGAACGACAAGCCGGGCTTCACCGATCCGAAAGCCGCCGCTCTCACGCACGACGAATTTCCCGGCGCCGACCTGGCCTCGGCGGACCGAAGCTTCTTCGGGCATCCGCGCGGGCTGGCGACGCTCTTCTTCACCGAGATGTGGGAGCGGTTCTCGTTCTACGGGCTGCGACCGCTCCTCGTCCTCTTCATGTCGGCGGCGCTCCTCGACGGCGGCTTCGGGTTCGATCGCGCACAAGCATCAGCCATCGTCGGCATCTATGGGGCGTCCGTATATCTCGCGTCGCTACCAGGCGGGTGGATCGCCGACCGGCTGCTCGGATTGCGACGCGCGATCACCTACGGCGCCGTCCTGATCTGTCTCGGCCACATGATGATCGGTGTCTCCGCGTTCGTGCAAGGAAAGCTCCCGTTCTTCCTCGGGCTGGTGCTGATCGTTTGCGGCACGGGACTACTCAAGCCGAACATCTCCGCCATCGTTGGTGACCTGTATCCGGAAGGCGGCGCGCGCCGCGATGCCGGATTCTCGATCTTCTACATGGGCATCAACACCGGCGCATTCTTCGGCCAGCTCGTCACCGGCTTTCTCGGCGAGTCCGTGGGCTGGCACTGGGGATTTGGCGCCGCTGGCGTTGGCATGTTCCTCGGACTGCTGACCTTCCTGTCGCGCCAGAACATGACGCTCGGTACCCTGGGCCTCGACATCACGCGCCATCCGGACCCCGTCATCCAGGCCCAGCAGATGAGCCGGGGCAAGATGATCGTGATGGCCGGCGTGGCGATCCTCGTCGTCATCATCGCGCTCGCCGCGATGGGCGTCATTGTGCCGAACCCGCAGGAGATCGGCAACTACATGACGTTCGTGCTCGTGGGCATGGCCGCCGCGTACTTCGGATACCTGTTCCTCATGGCCGGCCTCACGAGCGACGAGAAGAAGCGCGTCGCCGTAATTATGGTGCTCTTCATCTTTGCCGCGATCTTCTGGTCGGCGTTCGAGCAGGCGCCGACGTCGCTCAACTTGTTCGCTCGCGATTTTACCGACCGTCAATTCGGCAGCTTCGAGGTGCCGGCGTCGTGGTTCCAGTCGATCAACTCGGGGTTCATCATCCTGCTGGCACCGGTCTTTGCCGCGCTCTGGCTGGGTTGGAGCAAGCGGCCGGGCGGCGACCTCTCGAGCCCCGCGAAATTCTCGCTCGGCCTCGCGTTCGCGGGCCTTGGCTTCGTCGTCATGATCCTCGCGGCGAATCGCGTGGTTGACAGCGGCGGTCTCCTCAAGGTGTCCGCGATGTGGCTCACCGTGAGCTACCTGCTCCAGACCATGGGCGAGCTTGCGGTCAGTCCGGTCGGGCTGTCGTCGATGACCAAGCTCTCGCCGCGAAAGTACGTGGGGCAGATGATGGGCATCTGGTTCCTCGCCTCTGCGGTCGGCAACCTCATCGGCGGCCTCGTCGGAGGATATGTCGATCCCGAGAAACTCGAGGAGATGCCGATGCTCTTCACCTATACGGCGGGCCTGCTCTTCCTGGCCGCCATCATTCTCATGCTCCTCGTCAAGCCTATCCGCCGCATGATGGAAGGCAACTCGGCCGCGCGTCACTGATTGTCATCCTGAGCGACCAGTTGTCATCCTGAGCAACCAGTTGTCATCCTGAGCGAAGCGAAGGATCTGCACGTTCCGCGCTTGCTCAGGGCCACGCAAAGATCGACGACGGCACCGTCAGCTCGCGACCAACACGCACGTCGCGAGCTTCCCGAAACGCGAATTGTGTTCTGTCCGCATTGGAAACCTTCACCGTGATCCGCGCGTTCGCCCCACTGCTGAGCGGCACGGCGAAGTCCACGCGCCACAGGCGCGCTGAGCGCGGCGGCACTGCGGCCAGGATGCTGAAACCGACGGACGACTTCACCCCGGTCGTCACGCCGAAGGGCACGTCCCCCGCCCACTGTCGTCCCGCATCCGCGAACAGCGCAACACCCGCCTCCGCGAACTTGAGCACCCGCCCGAGCACGAATCGCTCGTCCACGCGCACGACGATCCGCTGGCCGCCCGCGAGCGCGGACTCCTCGTAGCCACGCACACCGCCCTCCGGCACGCCGAGCAGCAGCTGGAATGGCGTGCGCTGCCGGTAGCCGCCACTCCACTCGAGGATCACCGAGTTCAGGTTGCGCGGCGAAAGCTTGAGGTAGTGCGTGACGCGCCCCGTCGTGAGCACCCCGTCCCACTGCGACGAACCCGAGCTGCGACGTCCCTCACCCTGCGCCTGGATGCGGACCGTGGCGATCCCCTTCGAGGCACCGATATAGAGGTCGCCGGCCATGAAAATGTCGTCCTCCCGGGAGCCGAGCACGGCGACGCTGCGGCCGAACTGGGTCCCGAGCTGGAAGCCGATCGGCACATCCTGCACCGCCGTCAGCGCATCGAGTCCTTCGCGGCGCACATAGTTGATGTCGCGAATGCCCCAGAGAAGATTCGCGCGCGCGGTCTTGTGCGGAGCGTACACGCGCGGCGTCCGGCCGATATCGCGTAGCACGCCATCCTCATGCAACAGCAGGCGATCGCCGGTCTGCGCGTTTTCGCCGGCAATCGAGGCGCCGAAGAGGCTCAGTCGCCCGGGTGTCCCTACTCGCACGATGCCGCCGATGTCGAAGTACGAGCGATCACTGGCCAGCTTGGGCTCGTCGCGGTTGGGCATCCGCAGCTCCACGTATCCCTTGTGCATGCCGCTGCGCACGCGCCACGCGAGCCGTTGGAGATCCGTGAGGTACGGCTGCGCCGCCTCCACGCGCCACGACCCACCGAGCGTCGCCCGCTCGGCCTCGAGGCCGAAGACCCATGCATTGCCGAGGAATTGGTGGTCAACCAGTCGCGCGCCCACCGCGTCGCGCAACCCGTCGCCATCGCGCCACCAGCCTGCGACGTACAACCCCTGTCCCGCGAGATTCGCATTGCCGAGCAGTAGGTACGACACGTTTGGCGATCGCGCGCGCACCGTGCCGCCAAGGATGATCGACGCCTCGTCGCTGGTGCGCACCTCCAGGTCTACGCCGCCGTGATCATTCGGGATGACGTAGATGTCGGCGCCGGCGATGAATGGCTGCGCGCGCAGGATACGCTCGGATTCCGCGCGCCGCAGTTCGGAGCACGGCTGGCTCTCGTCGAGCAGCAGGAATCGCCGGATGAGCTGGGTCCGCGTGGTCGCGTGCAGCGCGCGAGCCACGTCCGCCACGACAGGCACGCGCTCGAGGTTCGCCACCGACGGGGCTTCCGAATACACGACAACGTCGTCGATGCGCTGGCCAGCGCATGACACCGTCGCTCGGCCAGACGGTGCGGTCGCCGGCCGTGCGGGTTCCTCACGCTGCTGCGCCGCGAGTGACGCGCAGGGCAAGGCCGCGAGCGCTATCGCTCGAAGCGTCAGGTGCCGCGACATGCGACCCTACTTGCCCATGCGTCGCTTCAGCTCCGCCAGCTGCCGCTCTGCTTCGGCTTCACGCGCCGACCGCGCGCCGGCTCGCCCGAGCGCATCGATCTCATCTGCGACCGCCGCGCCACCGCCATCGACAATCGATTCGGCCTCGGCCTGCGCGCGCGCGTCGTCGCCGATCGAGGCCGCCGAACCGCCGGCGCCGGAAATCGCCAGCTTGAGTTCTGTCGTCATCTCGGCCACCTCGCGTTCCGCCATCGCGAGCTCGGCCTCCTGCGCCTCGAGCTTGCGCTGGAGCACCGCGGCCCGCTCGGCGTGATGCGCCTCGTACTTCTCCGCGAGGGCGAGCGTCTCCGCATCGTTGATTGTCGACGCCTGCCCCTTTCGGCGACGCATCGTCTCGAGCTCCTTGAGCTCGACCTCGAGGCGCTTTCGCGTCTGCACGGGGCCGCCGCGCAGCTCGTCGAGGCCCACCCGCGCCTGCACGAGCGTGGACTTCATCCGCGCAAGACCGGCGCGGCGCTCTTCAGGAGGCGTCGCGCGATCCATGAGGTCGTTGAGTGATTGGCGGAAGGACTCGAACATCGTCTCCGAGGGCCGTGATGCGCGGGGCGCGCTGGAGGTGCCGGTGGCAAGCGCTTAGGATACAGGCTCCAGACGCGCTCTCGCAACCGCTCACACCCGTGACGACTCGTCCCGCCATTGCCGTCACCGCCACCACCGAGCCCATTCGCGACGTTGTCCGCGTTCGGGCCAATGCGTCGTACACCGATGCCCTGCATTCGGCCGGTGCGCGCCCGTTCGTCCTCCCAGTGCTCCCCGCGGGCGATGCGGACGCGATGCTCGAGGGCATGGACGGCTTGCTGCTGACCGGGGGCGAGGACGTCGATCCCGCGCACTACGACCGGCCGCCGCACCCGAGCCTGGGGGAGGTCCACGCTGGCCGCGACCAGTTCGAGATCGCACTGCTGCTGGCGGCGCGCGCGCGGCGACTTCCCACCTTGGCCATCTGTCGCGGCATCCAGGTCGCCAACGTGGCGCTGGGAGGCACCCTCATCCAGGATATCGAAAGCGAACGGCCCCAAGCTTTGCGGCACGAGGGCGGCGCGGCGCGCAACGCTCGCGTTCACGCAGTGCGGGTTGCCGCCGAATCCCTCCTCGCTCGCGCGCTCGGCGCGACCGCACTCACGGTGAACTCCATGCACCATCAGTCGGTGGACCGCATCGCCGACGGGCTCAGCGCCGTTGCCTGGGCACCCGACGACATCGTCGAAGGCGCCGAGTGGACGGCGGACGACTGGTGGCTGCTCGGCGCCCAATGGCATCCGGAAGAGCTGACCGGTACTCCAGAGTCGTGGGATCGAAGCCTGTTTGCGGCGTTCGTGCGCGAAGCAGCGCGCGGCCGCTAGCGGCGCCACCGTGATTCGGTCGTCACCTGACGCATCAACCGCTCGGGTGACGACTGGTTCGGGAACAGCAGCGCATCGCTGACCTCGTTGAGCGCCGCGCGCAACAACCCGAACCGCTCCGCAGCACGCTCGTACAATGAGGACAGTCCGTGATTCTCCGCCAGCCGGTGATCCGCGGCGAGACGAAACCCGCGGCGTCCCATCTCCTCGTAGTAGTCGAGGTCCGGCCCCCCGCGACGCCAGCGCCGGTGCTCGACATAATCCGGATACAGTCCGCTCAGCCACAGCGCGTAGTTGCCGAGGTGTGACCGCACGAGAAAGCTCCGGCGTCCATCGGGGTCGTCGAGATCCGCCGCGAGCGCCGCGAGCGTCTCGTAGACCTGGTCGTCCGCTTCGGCGATCTGGTGGGCGCGCCCCCGCACGCTGAAGTGCACGAAGACAGCGGCGACATAGTCGGCGAGCGTGCGATCCTCCTCTCCCAGCCGGCGCATGGCGTGCCGCACGATCACGTATGCGAAGAGCGGCAGCGATGCACATGCACCCTGCCGCGATCGAAGCAGCGCCGCGTGCAACCGCGGATCGTCGAGCACTGCGTCGATCCCATGGTCGCCGAGCTCCTGCTGCACGCTCGACAACTCGACGTCCGAGTCGCGTGCGATGAGGCGCGAGACGAGCTCCGCGTCGGTGCGGGTGAGAAGATGTCGTGTGTTGGCGAGAATCATCGTCGTCTCCCTCCTCGTCGTTGTAAACCGCCACGCGCCGTTCGTGCCGTCAAGCGTGTGACGATTCAATCGCGCGTGCATTTCTGGCACTCACGAGCGACGACTGCTGGTAACGATGAGGAGACGTCTATCGCGGACGCGACGGGCTGTTCGCCGCCGCCGTTCCGACGGCCTGCATGAGCCGCGCAACGCGCGCGAGCTTGTCGAAGTCGATCTTCGAGACCTCGTCGGACGTGCGATGGTAGTCGTCGTGCAGCCCCGTCGTGAAAAACACGATCGGGATTCCCTTTCGCGCATAGCTGAAATGATCGCTGCGCTCGTATATGTGCTCCGGATGCTCCGCTGAATCGAACGCGCGGTTGAAGACGAATGGCGTTGGCTGCGCCGCATTCACGCTGTCCACGATCTCGCCGAGCCGCCGGCTCTGGCCGTTCGGCGCCACGCGCGGGCCCACGATGTACAACTCGCTCACCGCATTCCGTCCGATCATGTCCGCATTCAGGTGCGCCACGACCGAGTCGATGGGAACCGTAGCATGATCAGTGAAGTGACTCGAGCCGAGCAACCCCTTCTCCTCGCCGATATGCCAGACGAAGAGCGTCGAGCGCTTGGGCTTCACGTCCATCTGCTGCGTCGCGCGAGCGATCGCGAGCAACGACACCGTGCCGGAACCGTCGTCGTCCGCACCGTTCGCGATCGAATCGCCCGCGGTCGCTGGCAGGATCCCGATGTGGTCGTAATGCGCCCCGTAGGCGACGTAGGTGTTGCGCAGCCTCGGGTCACTCCCGCGAATCACGGCGACGACGTTGTACCCGGTGATTGGTATGCGTCGCTGCTCGATCTGCGCCGACAGGCGCCGCCCGCGCAACACTTGCGGGCGATCGTCGGCGGGCCAGCCCGCCGGAAGGAGCGATGAGCCCGCACGTGGCACGGCGAGCAGGATCATCGGGAGCGGCCGATCCGCCTCTGGCGTGTCGGCATTGGCGCCCCGTGCCGTCACGCCGCGCGTGAGCTCCGGCACCAGCTGCTCGAAGACCGCGCTGCTCTTCCCCGCCAGCATCACGACTACCGCCGCGGGACGCTGCGGAAGGATCCGGGCGAGGCGATCGCTGATCGCCGTCTCCGCCTCGAGCTCGGCGCGCGTCGCGCTGTCGGTGCCCGCCGGTGCGCCATTCACCACGACCACGATCTTTCCCTCGAGATCCAGTCCGGCGAGGTCGTCGCGCCGCGGCCTGGTCGTGGCGATCCCATACCCTGCGAACACGATCTCGCCGCTCGCGCGGCGGCGCGGCGGCGGAATTCCGGGGCCCAGGCCCGTGAGGGGAATCACGTCCGTGCCGATGATCAGCGGCTTCTGCACGCCCCCCTCGATCACGCTGATGGTCGAGGCCGTCGTGAACGACTCCTGCTGGAGCGGGACTCGCTGGAGGAAGAGGCTGTCGCCCGCTGGCTCGAGGCCCATCCGCTCGACGCGGCTCGCCAGGAATCGTGCGGCGCGCATCGCATCGCTCGTTCCCGTCTCGCGGCCGCGCATGGAGTCGTGGGCAAACGCGGTGAGGTCCCGGCGCAACTCATCGACCGTCACCTCGCCGCGTGGGGCCACCGGAGCCTCCACGCGCGGCGCCGGCGGTGCAGAGGCACACGCGGTAAGCGCGAGAAGCAACCACGTGCTACGACGACGCATGCGGAACTCCGAGGGTTCGCGGGGGATTATGCATTCCACGCCGGCCTCGACGCCGCGCGAACGCTACGGCGCGCGCGTTCGCCCGGCAAGCATGGCGGGCGAACGGCCGTGCTGCTGGAGGGTACGACTACTATCCCCCGATGTCCGCTCAGGGTGGCGTGTGCTGCTCGACCGAGCCTACCTTTCCCCGTTGGTCATCGTCCCGCGCTCTCGAGGATCTCGTGTTATACCTGTGCATCCCGACGTTCAACGAAGCTCCGACCGTGGGCCTGCTCATCTGGCGCATCCGCAAGGTGCTTCAGGAGCAGCCCCGCGAGTACGAGGTGCTCGTGTACGACGACGGGAGCACCGATGAGACGGCCGAGGTCCTCGCGCCATACCACAAGGTCATGCCCCTGACCGTCCTCGGCGGAAAGAATGTGGGGTACGCCGGCGCAGTGGACGCGCTCTGCCGCGAGGCGTCGCGGCGCACGCGCTATCCGCGGCGCGATGCAATCGTGCTCCTTCAGGCAGACTTCACCGACCAGCCAGAACACCTCCCCGAGTTGTTGAAGCGGTTCGACGGCGGCGCGGACGTCGTGATCGCGGAGCGGCCCGCGGATGCGTTGAGCGTCCCCGCAGCGGTGCGCACGCTGCGCAAGGTGGCGCCGTGGGTCGTGCGTCCCTTCGTGTCCGTGGCGGGCGTGCGCGACCCGTTCGGGTCGCTGCGACTCTTCCGCGTGTCGGTCATCCGGGACCTGATCAAGGAGCGCGGTGACCAGCCGCTCCTCACCGGAACAGGATGGAGCGCGAACGTGGACCTGCTCCTCCGCACCGTTCCGCATGCGCGCCGAGTGGAGACCACGGAGCTCGCCCCGCGCTACGATGTGCGCGCGCGTGACACCCGCGTGCGCGCATGGACCGACGCGCTGAGCCTCCTGCGCTTTGCCCGCACCGCACGCGGACGGAGCGTCCCCGCCAGCCGCGCATGATGGCGTCTCGCGCGCGCCTGCTCCTCGGTGCACTCGCGTGCATCGCGCTCTCCACCACCCTCGCCTCCGCACAGGGCGCGCGCGAGGAGCGGCGGATTGTTCCGTTTGGCGTGGGCGAGCGGCTCGAGTACGACGTCAAGTTCGGCAAGCTGTCGGTCGGCTCCGGGTCAATGCAGGTCGCTGACGTGCAGGAGGTCCGTGGGCGCGAGACATGGCACACCATCCTCCAGATTCGCGGCGGTACCTGGCTCTACCGCGTGAACGACACCTACGAAAGCTGGTTCGACACGCGGACCGGCAACTCGCTTCGGTACCGCCAGGACCAGAATGCCGGACGGCGGAAGGTGGAGCGCATCTACGAGATCTACCCTGAGCGCAGCTCGTTCATCCCGCAGGGCGATACCGCGGAAGCGAGCGTCCGTGAACCGCTCGACGAAGGCTCATTTCTCTACTACGTGCGCACTATTCCGCTCGTCGTGGGAGAGACCTACAGCTTCGATCGGTTCTATCAGCTCGCGAAGAATCCAGTCATCATCAAGGTGCTGCGCAAGGAGCGCATCCGCGTTCCCGCCGGTGAGTTCGACGCCATTGTCCTCCAGCCGATCATCAAGTCGAGTAGCATCTTCGGGGAGAACGGCCGTGCTGAGGTCTGGCTTTCGAACGACGAGAACCGCATCATGCTGCAGATGAAGTCTGCGCTCTCGTTCGGGTCCATCAACCTCTATCTCAAATCGTACCGTCCAGCCCCGGCGGGAGCGACCGCCAA
>JBKJMP010000488.1:0-5920 GCA_046596395.1 Gemmatimonadaceae bacterium | reverse complement strand
CCAGTTCTCGCCATGCGTGAACACGCCCACGTCGCTCCCGTTGCAGAGCGTGACGCCCGCATCCATCGCGGCGCGCAGGCTTGCGCGCTTCTCCGCGATCCGGGCCGGCTCAGGGTCGCCCTTCTTCCAGCCGCGGTAGCGGAGGATCGCATCGCCCGCCGCAACCGTGGGGCAGAGCGCGACGTTCTTCTCCCGCATGAGGCGAAAGACTTCCGGCGTGCCGCCGTCGCCGTGGTCGATCGTCTCCACGCCGGCCATGATCGCGCGGCGCATTCCCTCGGCCGTCGATGCATGCGCCACCACCGGGCGCCCCGACGACCGCGCCACCTCGACGATCATCTCCAACTCCTGGAGCGTGAACGTCGGACGCGCCTCGCCATTCGGACCCCATCGGTAATCTGCGTACACCTTGATCCAATCGGCGCCGCGCCCGATCTGGTCGCGCACGACGCGCACCAGGTTCGTGCCGTCGGCCTCCTCCGCGCCCTGCGGGACGTCCATCTCCGGCGTGAAGCCGCGCGGCGCGTAGCTGCCCGTTGCGACGATCGCCTTCGTCGTCACGATCATGCGCGGACCCGGAATGATGCCCTGCGCGATCGCGCGCTTGAGCCCAACGTCGGCATAGTCGGCGCCCTCCGTGCCCAGGTCACGAACGGTGGTGAAGCCGGCGTTGAGCGTCTCGCGGGCATGGTTCACCGCGCGCGCCACGCGAAGCGCGAGCGGCTCGCGGAGCACCTGGTCGTCCCACGTCGTCTCGTTGTACGGATGCAGCAGAAGGTGCGAGTGCATCTCGATGAGGCCGGGCATCAGCGTGGCGCCGGCGAGGTCGATGCGCCGCGAGCCCGCCGGTACCGACATCGCGCTCGCCGGCCCCGCGGCGACGATGCGATCGCCTCGCACGAGGACGCTCCACCCCTCGTGCATGTCCATCCCGTCGAACACGCGCGCCGGGGTGAGGAGCGTCGCCGTCGAATCCAGCGGGCGCGGCACCGCCCCCTGTGCCGACGCGAGCGTGGCGGAGGTGAGCAGCAAGGTGGCGACGAGACGCATGTGCAGTGGTGGTGAGAGGGTGGGTGCGAAGGAAGATACCGCCGCCATTGCGGAAACGTCCACGCGCGAGCGAGCGTATGGGCGTCGCAGCGATTCCCTCAACCCACCACAGGAACGACCCCATGCGCAGACGGTCCGACGAGATCGACTATGAGCTGATCGGCGACGATCTCCAGGCGGTGATCGTGACGCTCGACCCCGGCGAGACGGTGATCGCGGAAGCAGGAGCGATGATGTTCATGGAAAGTGGCATCGAGATGAACACCACCCTCGACCCGAACAAGGCGGGCAGCGGCATGATGGGCAAGCTGTTCGCGGGCGCCAAGCGTGTGCTGAGCGGCGACACCTTCTTCATCACCACGTTCATGAACGCGGGGCGCGATCGCCGGCGCGTTGCGTTCTCGTCACCCTTCCCGGGCAAGATCAAGCCGATTGACCTGCTCGAGTGGGGGGGCACGGTCATCGCCCAGAAGGACTCGTTCCTCTGCGCGCCGAAGGGCACGAACATCGACATCGCGTTCACGAAGCGCATCGGCGCGGGCTTCTTCGGCGGCGAGGGGTTCATCCTCCAGCGCATCTCGGGCGACGGCGTCGCGGTGCTGCACGCCTCGGGCGCGCTGTGGGAGCGCGAGCTCGAGCCCGGCGAGGTGCTGCGCGTGGACACGGGCTGCATCGTCGCCATGGAAGCCCAGGTAGAGTACGACATCCAGATGGTCCCGGGCATCAAGACGGCGCTGTTCGGCGGCGAGGGCCTGTTCTTCGCCGCACTTACGGGACCGGGCAAGGTACTGCTCCAGACGATGCCCTTCTCTCGCCTCGCCGATCGCATCATCGCCGCCTCGCCGCGCGCGGGCGGATCGCGCCAGCAGGAGGGGAGCGTGCTCGGGGTGGTGGGTGGATTGCTGGGAGGCAGGAGCTAACAGGGGAACAGGGAACAGGGCACAGGGGAACAGGGACGGCGGTTTCTGTTCCCTGTGCCCTGTTCCCTGATCCCTTTCTTTTGGAATGGTGATTGCACCTTACACGAGCATGAGCGAATCCTTTCCCCTGGCCGAGCCGTTCGAGCGATTTGCCGAGCTGCTCGCCGCCGCGAAGACCATCGGCGACACCGTCATTCCGGAGCCGACGGCCTTCTCCCTGGGCACGGTTGGCGAGGACGGCCGTCCCGCCGTGCGCATCCTGCTGCTCAAGGGCGTGGATGAGCGCGGCTTCGTGTTCTACACCAACTACGAGAGCCGGAAGGGCCGCGAGCTCCTCGCGAATCCCAGGGCGGCAATGTGCTTCCACTGGGGGCCGCTCGAGCGGCAGATCCGCGTCGAGGGGGACGTGACCACCGTCCCGAACGAGGAGGCCGACGAGTACTTCGCCAGCCGCCCCCGTGGCAGCCAGATCGGCGCCTGGGCGTCCGAGCAGAGCCGGCCGATCGCGAAGCGCGGCGATCTCGAGGCACGCGTCGCGGAGGTGGAGGCGCGATACGCGGGTGTGGACATCCCGCGGCCGCCGCACTGGTCCGGGTTCCGGCTCACTCCGCACCGCATCGAGTTCTGGCGCAACATGCCCAGTCGCCTGCACGAGCGGCACGTCTATACTCGCGAAGGGGAGGGATGGAGCGTTGAAGTCTTGTACCCCTAGGGGTACACGCTGAAGCATCCAGTGGTGTATGAGCGTGAGCGTGAGCCTCCAGCAGTGAGCAGGCAAGAGCTCCAGCTTCAGCTCGAGCTCGAGCTGAAGCTCGAGTTGCTCATTGCTGGAAGCTCATGCTCTCGCTCATACGCTCCGCTTCGCGTACAGCACCACCGTCTCCAGCCAGACCAGCAGGATGACCTGGTACGCCGCGAACAACACGAGCGTCCGCAATACCGCCCCCGCCCAGCCCAACGCGTAGACTCGGCGCAGCGACACAACCAGGTACGTGAGCGCCACCACGAGCAACGCGAGGTCCGCGACGCCTCGTAGGCCGCCGACCGCCGGCAGCATCTGCCCTACGGCGAGCACCAGCAGGTAGAACGCCGACCAATGCAGCGCGAAGATCGCATGATGCGGTAGCGGCCGTCGGGACCGAACGAACACGAGCGCCACGATCACCGCGAAGATCGGCACCGACAGGATCAGGAACGTCGAGAGATGCCCGGTGGCCGTCGAGAGGAAGCGCTCGCCGAACAGGTCCAGCGAAATGCCGCGCTGCGTAAGGTCGGCCACGTCCTCGTCGCTGAGGAGGTTCGAGAAGCCAATCGTCCGTCCGAGCCCGCTGCGAAACCACCGCGTGCGCGGATCGAACGTCACGAGCGGCCGGAACACCGCGACGAGGAACAGCGCCGCCGCAGCGATGCCGTACACCTGAATGGGCGGCATGTAGCGCGCTCGTGCCCCCTCGAGGTACTCCCGCGTGAGCACACCCGGGCGGGCCAGGAGCGTCCGGAAGGTGCGCACGCCTCGTGAGTCGAGCGACCACGTGCTCTCGGCCACGTGCCCGGCAAATGCGCGCACGGATCCGAGGTGGTCCGCTGCCGACTGCCCGCAGCTCGCGCAGAACCGGCCTGTGAGCAGTGTGTGACAGTTGGTGCAGCGAGGCTCGGCGGTGGGATGCGACATGCGTCTAGTGTGCGCCCGGGATGGCGCGCTCGCTAGCGCGCGTCGTCCGGCATCGCCTCTCCCGCATCATTATCTTCCGCGCATGGCGACAAAGACAACGAACACCTCGGCCCGCCAATCGGCAGGCTGGACCATCGAGCAGGCCCGCGCGCTCTACAACATCGAAGGGTGGGGCGCGGGCTTCTTCGACATCGACGAACGCGGGCACGTGATCGTGAAGCCCGACAAGGAGCATCCCGAGCGGCACCTGAGCCTGCACGACCTCGCGAACGACCTCGAGGAGCAGGGCGTCGCCCTGCCGGTGCTGCTTCGCTTCTCCGACATCCTCCGGTCGCGTATCGAGGCGCTCAGTGAGCGGTTCGCGAACGCCGTGGCCGAGTACGAGTACGAGGGCGGCTACACCACGGTGTATCCGATCAAGGTCAACCAGCAGCGCCACGTCGTCGAGGAGATCGTGCAGTTCGGCAGCAAGCACGGCGTCGGGCTCGAGTGCGGCTCCAAGCCCGAGCTCCAGGCAGTGCTCGGGCTCTCCGAAAGCACGGAGCACATGATCGTCTGCAACGGCTACAAGGACGATGAGTTCATGCGCCTCGCCCTCATGGGCCAGCGCCTCGGTCACCAGGTCTTCATCGTGATCGAGCAGCTCAGCGAGATCGACGTCCTCCTGGCCGCCGCCGAGGAGCTTGACGTCACCCCCACTGTGGGCATCCGCATCAAGCTCGCGAGCACCGGCTTTGGACGCTGGAAGGAATCGGGCGGGGAGAAGTCCAAGTTCGGCCTCAACGCCGCGCAGCTCGTGGAGGCGGTGGACCGCCTCAAGGCCGCCGGCCGCCTCGACATCATCAAGCTGATCCACTTCCATCTCGGCTCGCAGATCACGGACATCCGCTACATCAAGGCGGGGCTCCAGGAGGTCGCGCGCTTCTATGTGGAGCTGCGCGCTCTCGGCGTGGACATCTCGCACGTGGACGTCGGCGGCGGGCTCGGCGTGGACTACGACGGTACGAACTCCACCTCGGACGCGAGCGTGAACTACTCGCTCCAGGAGTACGCGAACGACGTCATCTACACGATGGCCGAGGCCTGCCGCGAGCACGAGCTGCCGATGCCGCACGTGATCAGCGAGTCGGGGCGCGCGCTCACCGCGCATCACGCGCTGCTGCTGCTCAAGGTGATCGACGTCGAATCCGTCGCCGAAGTGCCGTTGCCGACGCTGAGCGAGGACGACCATACGATCCTGCACGAGATGGCCGAGGATCACGCGGCCGTGACGGGTGCGCGGGTGTCGCGGCGGAAGGTACGTGAGGCGTTCCACGACATCACGTTCGACAAGGAGCGCGCGCAGCAGCTCTTCGCGAGCGGCGTGCTCACGCTGCGCGGCCGCGCCATGGCGGAGCAGACCTTCCATGCCACGATGAACGCGATCGCGCGCATCGTGGTGCACGATCGCGACGAGTACACCGACATCATCGCCGATCTCGATGCGGTCCTGGTCGATCGGTACTTCTGCAACTTCTCGCTGTTTCAGTCGCTCCCCGACAGCTGGGCCATCGACCAGCTCTTCCCGATCATGCCGATTCACCGGTTGAACGAGGAACCGACGCGGCGGGGGACGCTCCAGGACATCACGTGCGACTCGGACGGCAAGATCGACCGCTTCGTCGGGGACAAGGAGGGCAACCCGTCGCTCGAGTTGCACGAGTGGCGTGACGGAGACCCGTACATGCTGGGTGTGTTCCTCACCGGTGCCTACCAGGAGATCCTCGGCGACCTGCACAACCTGTTCGGCGACACGAACGCGGTGCACATTCGGTTGTCGGGCAAGAGCTACGAGATCACGGATCTCGTGCACGGCGACACGGTCACAGAAGTGTTGAACTACGTGCAGTTCCGCGCCTCGGACTTGCTGCAGACCTTCCGTCGCAAGGTCACGCAGGTGAAGCACCTGAGCCGCGCCGATGCCAACGCCTTCATCGCCGACTACGTCGCCGGCCTGGAGGGATATACCTACCTCGAAGGTGAAGCCGCGCAGTAAGCAGTTCCTCCTCTCGCCCTCTCGTCCTCTCGTCCCGTATGGAGTTGACCGTGCGATCTTTCCGTCTCGCCCTCCTCGCGCTCGCCGTCGCCACGACGGCGTCAGCGCAAAACGCTCCCCGCATCGTCGTCACGCCGTCCGTCACATCGGTCACCGCGGGTGACTCGCTCCAGCTCAAGGGCGTGCTCGTGGACGCCGACGGCCGCCCGGTTCCCGGCACCGACGAAGGTGACGCGCGCGCCG
>JBKJMP010000405.1:0-3370 GCA_046596395.1 Gemmatimonadaceae bacterium | reverse complement strand
GAGCGATGGCATCTCGGCCGGGAGCGGGTGGCGGTGGTTCCACACGGCATCGGCGCGCCGCTGGCGGCTGGCGAACAGACGAGCGGCGGCTTCGCCTGTTCGCCAGCCGCCAGCGGCGCGCCGATGCCGTGTGAAACCACCGCCACCCGCTCCGGGCCCAGATGCCATCGCTCGCGCAGGAAGTCACGAACATACTCGGACACAGCGATGACGCGATCGGCCTTCCGGCAGCTTGCGCGCGCGACATGCCGGCGCGCGACATTGCGGAGCCCGTCCGCGAGCGAGTTGCCGGCGAACGGAACCACGAGTGGCTCCATGTTCCTCACCATAACGACGGTCGGCAGCCCCGTCGCCACGTGTCGCGCCGTGGGGATGAACACCACGTCCGCGGCGAGCGTTCGCAGCCGCTGCCGCAGCGCGGGGTATCCGCGACGTTCGTCATCCGCCGGCCAGCGCCAATCTCCCGCTGACGGGTCGGGCGCGATCGCCATCTCCTCAGGGCTGAGCACCGACAGATCCACGTCCTCATTTGCCGCCAGCAGCGGCACGAGGGTCTCCAGATACTTCCGATACCCGCCGCTGAGCCCTCCGCTCGTGAGGTTAACCAGGGCGACGCGCATCAGCCTCGTTCCCTCGCGTACCACGACCGACGTGAAATCCCAGCCGCTCCACCGTGGTGTCGCGCATGCCCGACTCGGCCAGCCAGCGGCGGAGCGTGTCGAGCCGCTGCGGATGATCGTGCGCGGGCGCGAGCATGTCGAAGGTGTCGAGAACGGCCCACTCCCGGATCTGCGCTTCCGAGAGCGGATAGGTCCCCTCGTAGTTCACCACCGGAATCAGATATCGCAGATACCGGCCCACGACCGGCACCCTGGTGACCGCGCGGCTGAGCCTGAGCATGGCGGGCGTGGCACGGCTCACGGCGCTGAACAGCGGCTCGGCGGGCATGTGCCTGGTGATCGGTCGCAACCAGTACTTGGACCAGAGCACGTTTCGGATAAGCCAGGGATACAGATCCACCACCAGCTTCCCACCCGGCTTCAGCTGGGGAGGCAGCGCCTTGAACGCGGCCTCGACGTCCGGCGTGTGCTGCAACACGCCAAGGCAGTACACGTAGTCGAATGCGCCGAGCGCGAAGGGGAGCGCGAAGATGTCGCCCTGCACCACCTCGAGATTCGGATACGCGGCAAGGTTCGCTCGCGCCGCATCCACGGCGCCGGAATAATCCAGGGCGACCACGTGCGCCCCTGCCTCGAGCGCGATCTCGGCGAAGCGTCCGGCGCCGCAGCCCACGTCGAGCACGCGCTTGCCGCGCAACTCCTGGGCACTCCATCCGGAGTATCGGTAGAATCGGTCATGCGAGATCGGAACGCCCGACACGCTGTCGAGCTGCGTGCGGCGGAAGCGAAGCCATTGCATGCCGAAGCTGGCCGCGTAGTTGTCGGCTGCGACGAA
Organism: Gemmatimonadaceae bacterium; assembly: GCA_046596395.1. GTDB lineage: Bacteria > Gemmatimonadota > Gemmatimonadetes > Gemmatimonadales > Gemmatimonadaceae > AG11. The sequence continues at coordinate 1,915 of JBKJMP010000405.1, read as the reverse complement.
GCGCGGGATGAAGCCGTGAATCGGGTACGATCGCGCGCCGTCAGCGGAGAGGAGCGTGCCGGACTCGATCTCTCCCTCACGTTCGACCGCATCTCGTAACTCAAGCCGCTGCCCCGTGGCCGGACAGCGGAGCAGCTCCAGCAGCACGTGCCTCACGAAGGCAGCTCCGGCGAGCCGATCTGTACGTCGTATTCACGCCGCCACAGCTCCAGGATCGCGAGATTGAACAGCCGCTGGGCGTTGGCGAAGCCGCGCTGCTGGCCCGCGATCAGTGCGCGGATCGCCCTGGGGTCGAACAGCTCGGGCGGCGCGGCCAGCAGAATCTCCGTGATGTACGTGCCCCAGTCGCCCTTGAACCACGCATCGAGCGGCAGGGAGAACCCCTGCTTCCGCTGCAGGTCGAGCTCCGCCGGCAGCAGGCGCCGGGCGAGGCGCTTCAACAGGATCTTTCGCTCCGTCGCCGTTGCGCGAAGCCGGTCCGGGACCTGCCCGAAGGCGAATTCGATCACGCGATGATCGAGGAAGGGTGCGCGAAGCTCCAGCGATGTGAGCATGCTCGCGCGGTCCACCTTCACGAGGATGTCCTCGGGCATGTACGTCACGAAGTCCGCCGAGGTCATCTTCTGCAGGTCGCTGATGCCCTGCCGGCCATATCGCAGACGTGACTCCTCGGGCGGAGCGCCGCGAATGTCGCGGGTGGCAGGAGCCAACCGACGGCGCGATGCACGGTCCAGAAGGAGGTTCGCGTGCGCCCACGCCTCCGAGTCGGGCGTTGCCAGCGATCGCAGATACGTTCGGCCGCGCACCCCCGTGGGCAGGAACGAAGCGGCGGATCCGATGGCGCGCTTGGCCACGGATGGCAGCAGGCGGCGCACCCGGCCCTGGTTCTGGATGCGGCTGTAATGCATGTAGCCGCCGAACAGCTCGTCGCCCGCATCGCCGCCGAGCGCCACGGTGCAGCTCTGACGGACCAACCGGGACACGAGATACGTGGGCACCATGGACGAGTCGCCGATCGGCTCGTCGAACTGCCGCGCCAGCGCCGGCAACAGCTCCACCGTCGCCGGCTCGGCCACCAGTTCGGTGTGCTCAGTGCCGAAATGCGAGGCGACCATCCGGGCGTACGGGCCCTCGTCGTAGGCGCCATGTCCGGGAAAGGCGATGGTGAACGTACGCACGGGCACGCTCGAGGCGCGTGCGGCCATTGCAGTGATCAGGCTCGAGTCCACGCCGCCGCTGAGCAGCACGCCGACGGGCACATCGGCGGCCACGAGCTGCAGCCGCACCGCGTCGGCGAGGAGCGAGTCGAGCTCCGTGACGAGTTCCTCGGCGTCCCGGCCATCCCCCTGCACAGGCGCTGGGAGCGCCCAGTACGACCAGACCCGGAGTGCGTCGGAGTCGATGTCGTACACGAAGGCGTGCGCGGGCGGCAGCTTGGAGACACCCTGCAGCAGACAGAGATCACCCGGCACGTGGCCGTAGGCGAGATAGTGGTCGAGCGCCACTGGATCGAGCCGGCGCGGCATGGCCGGATCGGCCATCAGCGCCTTGAGCTCGGATGCAAAGCGAAGCGACCCTCCGGCATGCCGGTAGAAAAATGGTTTCTCCCCGGCGCGGTCGCGGGCAGCGAAGATCTGCCGTTTGGGGGCGTCATGGATCGCGAGCGCGAACTGGCCGATGAAGCGGGTGATGCAGTCGGTGCCCCATTCCCGGTAGGATGCGAGGATCACCTCGGTATCGCTACGCGACGTGAAGCGATGTCCTCTGGCCTCGAGCTCGTCGCGGATCGCGGCGAAGTTGTAAAGCTCGCCATTGAACACGATGGCGTGCTCCCCGCGCGAATCGTGCATGGGCTGGTGGCCGCACGATGAGAGATCGATGATGGAGAGCCGCCGGTGGCCGATGGCGACAGTGG
>JBKJMP010000170.1:0-4616 GCA_046596395.1 Gemmatimonadaceae bacterium | reverse complement strand
GGGTATCGGCAACCTGCTGGTCATGAGGTACTCATCCGCCGAACGCCAAAGCTCAGCTGCGAGGACGCCTGATAAATCGCGCAGCGCGCGTCCATCGCGGGCCCTGTCAGTTGCAGCGCCTTGTTAGCTTGGCTGGCGCGTTCCAGGATTCGAACTTCCTGCAACCGGGCGCCGAGGACGTCCCGTAGCTGCGCCAGATCGAATCGCGCCTGTAGGTTGAGCCAAACCACTCCGACGTGCCGAAGTACCGCGCGAGTCGGAGGGCGGTATCCGCCGACACGGCCCGCTTGCCGTGGACAATCTCGTTGATCCGCCAAGGTGGAACCAAGATATCCTGCGCCAGCCGATATCGTGAAAGCTTCAGCGGCTCGAGGAAGTCCGCCAGGAGCACTTCCCCAGGGTGAATGGATGCGAAGCTTGCGGGTGGCCATGGCCGTCTCCTCAGTGGTAATCGAGAATCGTGACGTCGTAAGCGCCGCCCTCGTGGCAGCCCAAGCACAAGCGCCCTGGTCGTTGACCCGAATGCCGTGTTGGCCGCCACGTTCGCCCGGCAACTTCTCGAGCCGATTCCCGGGTGGCACCCGCAGGTCGTCCAGGACCTCCGCGGCATCGAGAAGCGCGAGCTTCCGGAGCATGACCCGGCGGAGATCGTATTCACCTGCAGTGCCATCCTACCTCCACCTCCGGATATCTCCCAAGGCGCCCAGGCATATCCATTACCCCCCCCGACAGCCGATCCGCCGGGCTCCGCACTCCCAGTCCACCGCGATTCAACACGTGCGTATGGAGCATCGTCGTCCCCACCGGAAACACCCATTGCCATGCGGGATCGGTTGCCCAGCGTGTGGAGTGCCAGCCAGCGGCGGTGCCGGCGCGCGGCGGAACGACGGGTGGCGGTCGGTTCCCCTCGAGAAGAACGCCCGCGGGCCAGTTCGACTTCGCCTGCGGCAGCGTGGTGCGCAAGCCGCCCTCGCTGTTACTTCCGGCATGCCGACGCCACTCACCTGAATGCAGACCGTCGCGACACTGGGTTCCCTCATGGGCCTTGCCTTCACCTCGGGCATGCGCCTCTACTCCACGATCCTCGCGCTCGGACTCGGCATTCGCTTCGAGCTGCTGAAGCTCCCGGACGCCCTTGCCCACCTCGGCGTGCTCGCGTCCACGCCCGTCCTTGCCCTCGCCGGCGTTGCGTACGCCGCGGAATTCTTCGCCGACAAGATCCCGTGGGTGGACAGCGCGTGGGACGCCATCCACACCTTCATCCGCCCACTCGGCGCCGCGGCCATCGGCGCGATCGCCGTCGGTGACGTCGATCCTGCAACGCGAGCGGGCGTGTTCCTGCTCTCCGGGGCGATCGGCTTGTCGAGTCATTCCGCCAAGTCGGGGACGCGCCTGCTCGCCAACCACAGTCCCGAGCCGGCGTCGAACATCGGCTTGAGTCTCGCCGAGGACGTACTGGTGGTGGGCGGCACCTGGCTGGCGACCGCGCATCCGGTCGTCGCGCTCGTGATCGTCCTCATCCTCGTGAGCCTAATCCTCTGGCTCGTGCCGAAGCTCGTTCGGCTGTTCCGCTGGAACCTCGCGCGGCTGGCATCGATGTTCCGCCCGCGCGCGGCGGGCGGTCCGCCACCGCCATCCCCATAGCTTTCCGCCTTCCGCCCTCACCATCCGCAAATGCGCCTTCGCTCCGTTCTTCTCCTTGTCCTCGTCGCCGCGCTGCCGGCCGCCGCACAGACGCCGGGCCTCGACGCCGACGTGCTCTCCACGCTCCGATTCCGCTTCATCGGGCCGGCAACGATGTCGGGGCGCATTACCGACGTGGCCGTGCTCGAGTCGGATCCCACGACGATGTACATCGCCAGCGCCACCGGCGGTGTGTGGAAGACGACCGACAACGCGATCACACTCACCCCGGTGTTCGAGAGGGAGCGCGTGCACTCCGTCGGTGCGCTCGGGCTGTTTCAAGGTGATCCGAATGTGGTTTGGGTCGGCACCGGCGAAGCCACCAACCGGCAGAGCTCTGGATGGGGGAACGGCATCCACAAGTCCACGGACGGTGGGCAGACGTGGACGAACGTTGGCCTCGCCGAGAGCGGCCACATCGCACGTATCGTCACGCATCCCACGGATCGCGACGTGGCGTACGTCGCCGTGCCCGGCAAGCTCTGGGAGCCGAGCACGGAACGAGGGCTCTACAAGACGGTCGATGGTGGGCGCTCGTGGCAACTGGTGCTGAAGGGCAACGAGGACACCGGCGTTACCGAAGTAGCGATGGACCCGTCCGACGCCAGCACGCTCTACGCGGCGACGTACCAGCGACGGAGGCAGGCGTTCGGCTTCGTGGGCGGCGGACCCGGGTCCGCGCTGTGGAAGTCCACCGACGCCGGCGCCTCATGGACCAGGCTTACCGTCGGCTTGCCCACGGGCACGCTCGGCCGCATTGGCATCTCCGTCTATAGAAAGAACCCGAACGTCGTCTACGTATCCGTCGAGCAGGGCCAGCGGTACACGTCGAGCATTTCGTACGAGCAGCGGCTCGGCGGCATCTTTCGCTCCGACGACAAGGGCGCCACGTGGCGCAAGATGGGGGACCACAACCCTCGCCCGGCGTACTCCAGCAAGCTGCTGGTGGACCCGAACGACGAGCGCCGCCTCTACCAGGTGCAGTACTCGGTCTCCGACGACAGCGGGCATACCTGGCGCGAGCCGCGACAGACGCTCCATGGCGACGACCGCATCATCTGGGTGAATCCGAGGGACTCGCGGCACATCGTGAAGGGCGACGACGGCGGGTTCGGCATCTCGTACGACCGCGGCGTGCACTGGCTCTACCAGCGAAATCTCCCCGTATCGCAGTTCTATCACGTGGGCGTGGACAACTCGGTTCCGTTCCGCGTGTGCGGTGGCCTCCAGGACAACAACAGCTGGTGCGGGCCCAGCGCGACGGCGTGGTCCGACGGCATCGTGAACGAGGACTGGTACCAGGTGGGGGGCGGCGACGGGTTCTACACGCTGTTCGACACGACCGACAACCGGACCCTGTACGTGTCGTCGCAATACCTGGGCATCACGCGCGTGGACCTGAAGACGATGGAGCGTCGCACCATCCGCCCGACGTGGCCCGAAGGCGACGTTTACAAGCGTGGCAACTGGGGCCCGCCAGCGCCGCTGGTCGGCCGCTTCCAGCAAGGCGCCAACTGGAACGCGCCATTCGCGATCTCGTCGCACGACACGCGGACGCTTTACGCCGGCATGCGCAGCCTCTACCGCTCGCGCGACCGTGGCGAGACCTGGACGAGGCTCGGCGACTTCACCTCGGGCGTGAACCGCCGGTCGCTCGCCATCATGGGCCAGCTGCCGGATTCGGGAACGCTGTCGCTCGACGATGGCATATCCTTCTTCCCCACCACCAGCGCGTTCGCCGAGTCGCCGCGTGACAGGCGCCTGCTCTACGTGGGCACGGACGATGGACGCCTGCACATGTCCCGCAACGAGGGCGCCACGTGGGCGAACATCACGGCACGCGTGCCGGGAGTGCCCGCTGGCACGTGGGTGCGGCACATAGAGGCCTCGCGCCATGCCGCGGGCACCGTCTACGTGCTCTTCGATGGTCACCAAAACGGAGACTTCCGCAACTGGCTGTTTCGGTCGGTGGATTTCGGGCAGACGTGGACGTCCATCGCGGCCGATCTCCCTGCGGAGCGCGTGCCGCACGGGCTGCGCGAGGATCTCGTTGACTCGAGGATGCTCTACCTGGGCACGGAGCTCGGACTGTTCGTCTCCACCGATGGCGCAGCACACTGGCGCGCGTTCGGCGCGAACTTGCCGACCGTGGCGGTAAACGACATCGCACTGCACGCGCGCGATCACTCGCTCATCCTCGGCACCCACGGCCGCGGCATCTGGATTCTCGACGACCTGCGTCCGCTGCGACACGCGGTGACGACGGCGATGTCGGCGCCGGTGGCGCTCGCGCCTGTTCCCGCCGTGGTGTACCAGCAGCGCCTTGCTCAACGCATGTCGCACAGTGGCGACATGATGTTCCGGGGCGCCAATCCGGCCGCCGGCATCACCTTCACCGTGTGGGCGCGCGACTCGGGCACTGCGGCAACGCTGGTGGTGAAGAGCGCAGCAGGCGCCGAGATATGGAAGCAGCAGATCACCACGCGGCGGGGCGCGGCGACGGCGACGTGGAACCTGCGCGCGCCGTCCCTGCCGCTGCCAGCAACCGCGAGTGCGGAGGAGGAGCCCGAGGGCGGGCGGCGCGGCATCACCGGCGCCTTCGTGCCGCCGGGCTCATATGCGGTAACGCTGGCCGTCGGCAATCGGATCGTGGGCAGGAGTGCATTCGACGTGCGTCCCGACCGCCGGCAGGACGCGTCGCCGGCGGCCATGCGGTCGTGGCATGCGGGGCTCGATTCCATCGCGACGCTGCATCGGCTCACGGCGGCGCTGGCGGAGCGGGCGCGAGGCGCGGGGCCGAGCATGCGCGCGCGCGCGGACACGCTGGCGGACCTGCAGGCGCGCCTCGGCGCACTCCATCAACTGCTCGAGCCGCAGGTGGGCGCGCTGACCGCTGGCATGCGGGCGCAACTCGGCGCGTACGCGGCGCTGTA
>JBKJMP010000094.1:0-4962 GCA_046596395.1 Gemmatimonadaceae bacterium | reverse complement strand
TGCCTGCCGGCGAAGCTCGCGCGAGCATTCGACCAGGCGGGGATGGCTGATTCGGCGTTGATGATGTTCGAGCAGTACGTCACCACACCGGACGCGGGGCGGTTCGTGTGGGATCGCGATCCGATCTATCTCGCCGGCACCTACAAGCGACTGGGGGAGCTGTACGAGGCGAAGGGCGATCGCGTGCGTGCGGCCACGAACTATCGCAAGTTCGTAGCGCTCTGGAAGGACGCCGATCCCGAGTTGCAGCCCAAGGTGGCCGAGGTTCGCCGGCGGCTCGCGCGCCTCGGTGGTATCGAGGGACGCTGAGCATGGCCACGCAGGCAGACGTCCGCCGCATTGCGCTTGCGCTTCCAGGCACCGTGCAAGGCGAGGGCAACTTCTCCCCGAGATGAGCCGTGCCGAGTTGAAGGATGTGCTCGAGGAGGGATGGCGGTGCCAGTCGGGCAGTCGCTGAGTGCGTAATGGTCGCTCCAAGGCTTGGTCCGTCACATAGACTTCCGCATGGACCAATACGTGGTCTCACTGGCAGCGGGCGCCGTGGGACTTGGCATCATCGCATTCGGCCGGCTGTCTCGCGTCGCCCGTACCCCGCGCGTCCTCTTCGGGTTGATGCTCGGCTTCGGCGTCGGCGGCACTGCAGCGGAACCACTCGCCGAGCCGTGGAGACTGCTCGTCGCGCTCATGGCTGCGGGCGCGTTCGAATTCTTCATGTTCGGACCGACATGGCGCTTCATCTTCGAGCCGAAGCCCGCACTCACGCTCGCGAGCGCAATCGGGAAAGCAGCGCGCGCCATCGCCGGCTTCGACCAGATTGGCAGCGGCCTCGTCGCGGTGGACGTCGATGGGGAGGTCGTGCAATTACGTGCGACGCTCTCGAGTGAGGAACGCGAGCGCGGCGTGCGCATCCACGGTGGCGATATGGTGCGCATCGCGGAAGTCGATGCATTGCGTCGCCGATGCGTCGTGACACTGCCGCTCGCATGATCGGTGCACGCGCAGTCAGTCACGATCATCCGTGCCCCGGCGAGGCAGCGCATCTCTTCCCGACGTCGACTCGATCAGTTTCCGCTCCTCCTCGCGCCTCGCTAACCGTATGCATACGGCGCCGGCAGCCATCATGCCGGCTGAGCCTAGGAGCACCAGCTTCGCCATGCCTACCGTGACGAGCCACGGAAGGGACGGAAGCGGAATGCCACCGAGCATCGCAATCGGTACGGTTACGCCGAGCACGACACCCGCACCGATGAGAAACGATCCGAATTTGCGCATCGCACCCGGTTGTGAGGCAGGCAGGTTGGCGTGGCGTCGAGGTTCTTACTTGGCCTTCGGTGGGTTCATCCTGGCGTCGGCACTCACAGGCACCAGCGGATTTGGTTGAGCAGCATCGTCCTTCTCGGCCGCCGGAGCATCCTGCGCCATGGTGCCGAGGAATGCCGGTAACTCGACGCCTGCGACGGTGCGCAGGACGTCCATCATCGGCGGCATGCTCCGCGCCATGTTCTGGATGAAGCCCGCCGTACCGTTTGGTCCACTCGCATTGCCGCCTTCCCACACCACCACCTTGTCGAACTTGATGTTGGAGATGGCCTTCGCCGCGGACTCGGCGAGCAGCGGAATCTGATCCACCATCAGGAGCTGGAACGCTTCGCGCGCGATGGCGGCACGCGTCTGCGCGCGGTAGCCCGCTTCGACCACGGCAGCTTCCGCCTCGCGCTTCTTCGTCTCGGAGAGCTGATAGGCGTCGATCTGCCTGATCGCCAGCTGCGACTGCGTGTCTGCGATCGACGCCTGCGACTCCGCTTCACCGGAAATGGCGCGGGCATCGGCGTTCGCGACGGCTACGCGCTTCTTCTGCTCGGCCTCCTTCACCATTGCCTCGCGTTCGAACATGGCCGTCTGCTCGCCCACCTTCTGCTCCTTGTCGAACTGGGCGATGCGCACCGCCTGCAGCCGCTGCGTGTCCTTCACCTGCGCGTCGCGCTCGAACACGGCCATCTGCTCGCCCACCTGGGCGATCCTGCTCGCCATCACCGCCACTGTCCTGCTCGCCTCCGAAGCCAGCTCTCAGACGCTGAGGCCTTGCCCGGCTGGCCGGCTAGTCACATAGTGGAGCGCTGGCGCAGGCCCTTCCTTGACCGCGTACCTAGGGGCTCCCCGTGACGATCCCGGCGACGTCTTCCCCGCCACTGGCCGGCGCGCTCGCGCCACAGGGCCAGTTGCACCCCGTAGCGAACAAGCTTCGGCAGCAAGTCCTGCCGTATACGGAATCGGCTAAGCTGCTCAACCGGCAATGGTTCTATCGAGCGCATCAGCTCTTCGGCTACGCGACGGATATCACCATTGCACTCGGCGCAATCGGCATCGGCCTGCCGCTGCTGACGGCCCTCACGCAACAGCCCAAGGAGGGCCAGCCAACGCCAGACGTCGTTGGCCTGGTCCCTACCGATCCCGCGTGGTTGTACTGGATTGCGCTCCTTTCGGTGATCGTGTGGGTCGTCCTGCGCGTTGCGTTCAATCGAGAGGAGGGGCAGAAGCGCGCCGTGCTGGCGAAGAGTTGCCGGCTCACGCTCAGGCAGGCTGAGGCGAGCCTGCACACAGTGCTCGCCCAACCCGACCCGATGCCCGAACTCATCAAGATGGTGCAGGAGCAGATCAAGCCCGCGGTGGATCGCAACATTCAGGAGGGCTCGTGGCCGTGGACCGGGCCGGCGGACGACGCCTACGAACCCGCGAGCCGGCGTCTCGCGTTCTTCCAGGAGCAGTACGCATCCGAGTGGACGCCGGTCGATGCGACGGGCCGCAAGGAGGGCATGTGACGACGAAACCCGAGCTCGTCGCGCGCTTCGAGCTGGATGACGAGGGCAAGCCTCAGGCAATCGAGCGCGACGGAATGAAGCACTATCACATCGTCCTTCGAATTGCCGGTGCTCCCGACGACGCTTACGCCGTGAACTACAAGCTGCACGAGTCGTATTACGATCCGGAGCGCGAGTCCCGGAGTCCGGACGGCTTCGCTGAGCACATCACCTCATTCGGTGACTACCCCGTGAACGTGGAACTCCGCACGCGAAAGAACGTGGCCATGATGGCCGAAGAACTCTCACGAGCCCTTCTGCGAGGACATCACGAGCAACAGTCGCCGGCAATCATGGACGCGATCTCCGACATCCAGGCCCGCTGAACTCAGCGATCCACCTGCGCCATTCGCTCGGCCGCGTAGCGCGGGCCGGCGATCTTGTCCGGCGCGAGCGCGGCGTCGAGTAGCAGCATTTCGTCGCGCGTGAGCTCGACGTCTGCCGCCGCGACGTTTTCCTCGAGATACCTGCGACGCTTCGTTCCCGGTATGGGGACGATGTCGTCGCCCTTGTGCAGGAGCCATGCGAGCGCGATCTGTCCCGCCGTCGCGCCCTTGCTCGCTGCGAGCTCGTGCACCACCGACGCGGCGCGCACGTTCGCGTCGAAGTTGTCGCCCTGATACCGCGGATCGTTGCGACGAAAGTCGTCGGCCGGATATTCCTCGGCGCGTTTGACCGCGCCGGTGAGAAACCCGCGGCCGAGCGGCGCAAAGGGCACGAGACCGATGCCGAGTTCGCGAAGCAGCGGGATGATGCGCGCCTCGAGGTTGCGCTCCCACAGCGAGTACTCGCTCTGAAGTGCGGTGATGGGGTGGACCGCGTGTGCGCGACGGATCGTCGCTTCGCCAGCTTCCGATAGTCCGAGGTAGCGCACCTTCCCTGCGCGCACGAGGTCCGCCATCGCGCCGACGACGTCCTCGATCGGCACCGCCGGATCGACGCGATGCTGGTAGAGGAGGTCGATGTGGTCCGTGCGAAGGCGTTGCAGCGATCCATCCACCGCGCGCGCGATGTGCTCGGGGCGGCTGTTCAATCCGCTCGTCGGCGCGCTGTTCATCGCGTCCGCACTCGGGATGTGGAATCCGAACTTCGTCGCGATCGTCACGCGGTCGCGTGCGCCATCGAGTTGCGCGAGGGCGCGACCGAGCAGTTCCTCGTTGGCATATGGCCCGTACACCTCCGCGGTATCGAAGAAGGTGCAGCCGAGTTCGATCGCACGATGGATGGTCGCGACGGATTCGTGCTCATCGCGTTCCTCGGCCGTGCCGTAGGACATGCTCATGCTCATCAGGCCGAGTCCGAGTGCGGAGACGTCGAGGCCCTGGGTGCCGATTTTGTGGGTGTTCATGACATGTAGTCTGTCATGTGGCGGACCCGATCGCACGATCAAAGACCAGCGCCCGACTACGCGAGTGCCCGAGGGCGCGGCGAGACTGCGTCCCCTAGCGGGCTTCCAGCTTTCCAAGCGCGACTTTCATCGCGGGCATGCTCGAGCGAATGTCACCGCGCCCGTGCCAACGGATCTTTCCGTCGCCATCGACGAGAAAGTGCTCGGGCACTCCCACTGCGCCGAACGTCCGTCCCACCGCGCCTGACCTATCGCGCGCAGTAGGCACGGTCGCTTTTCGCGCCTCGACGAAGCGGCGCACGTGCGTGTCATCGCGCTCATCCACGCTCAGCGCGAGCACGCGAATGCCGCGCGTCTCGAGTGCACGATACAATGAGTCGATCGTCGCGAACTCCGCACGGCACGTTGAGCACCAGGTGGCGAAGACGGCGACCAGCGTCGGCGGCTGGCCAGCGGCTACTCGAAACTCCACGCTATCCAGTGTGCGAGTGCTGTAAGCGATCGACGGCTGCGCGGAGGCAGACGTCGAGAAGACAAGCATCAATACGAGGACAGCTTTCAAAGGTGCAGATCCTTCGCTTCGCTCAGGATGACAAGTGTGATGCTCAGGATGACAAGTGTGGTGCTCGGGATGACAACGGTGCTCGGCAGGACAACGGTCAGGGAGCGCCCGGTGCCGGAGCCGGTGCCGGAGCCGGTGCCGGAGCCGGTGCCGGAGCCGGTGCCGGAGCCGGTGCCGGAGCCGGTGCCGCTGCC
>JBKJMP010000404.1:0-6477 GCA_046596395.1 Gemmatimonadaceae bacterium | reverse complement strand
CCTGCATGTAGAGTTGAAACCAGAACGGCGCCGGCGCGAAGGGCGCGACGTCCTCGATGCGCGTCGACGAATAGCTGCTGATGATCATCCCCGCTCCAGCGGCGCGCGCACCCTGCGCAACCGCGATCTCCGCGCCGGAGTGTGCAATGCTGTGCGCGGCAACCGGCGCAAGCAGGATCGGATGCGCGAGCTCGTGACCGAGAAGACTGATGCGCGTGTCGATGCTCGAGACATCGCGGAGCATCCGGGGACTCAGGCGGATGTCCGAGTACGCATCACGGTTCCAGCGCAGCGTGTGCTCGTCGGCGGCGCCGCTGTGGATGTACTCCCACGCCGGCGCGGGGAGACACTCAGCTGCGGCGCGCTCGTAGTCATCGAGCGTTACAAGGTTCATCGGCAGCGTCCATTGTGAGCGTCAGACTGGCGTGCAAAGTGGTGGTCCCTCACGACCATCGGCAATCGGGCGTGCGGATCCTTCGCTTCGCTCAGGATGACAGCGACTGGAGCACCTTGGCCGAGTGCATCGAGTCAAGCTCGCGGACGTGCTTGGGCCTCGCCCCTGAATCTCAGGAGGGCACGGAGCTCTCGGCTCGCTTCTCGTAGAGCAGCTTGCTCTGGAACCTCTGCGACTCGCTGATCCGCTCCACCTCGACTGACATGGCATCTATGCTCTGCTGAAGCTCCTTGATCTGGTGCTGGAGCCGCTCTGTATTTTCCGCCGCCTTCATTTCGGGGCGGCGCTCCATGCGCCGAGCGAGCATGCGCGCGAACGGGCCGATGATGACGATGATCGCGAGGATGACGCCGAGCCCGATTGCCGTCTCCTTTGCCGTCTGGATCGTGGACATTATCGTCGGCGGAATTTCCGTGGACGTCAGGATTTTGCGGTCGCCCTGTTCATCGACGATGAGACGCCAGCCACCCTCCGGGATTGGCGGAGACAGATATGGCACGGTCGGAAACGGGGGCGCTTCCGCTGGCGAGGGGGGCGCAGGAGGTTGCACTGCGGTTGGAGGCGTGGGGGGCGCAACGGCCGCGCCTTGGCCATTCTGCATCATCATGACTCGATCCATCGGGAGGGAGAACCGCGGCTTCAGCATAGCCTACGGCCGGAGACGACGGATAGTGTCCGGTTGCGAGGACGGCGTCCGGAGCGATCTTTCCCGGTATCACCCCAACCCTTCCGGAGACCATGCAGCACGCACTCATGTACGTCGGCGGCTTCGAGCGCAATCGCGCGACTCTCACCTCCGCCTCTACCACGTTCGCCGGCAGCGATGGGAATCCACATGACTATCCGGCGTGGCCGGCGAGCGTCGACGGCCTCCGCATAAGTTTCATGGAGAAGGCGGGGAAAAAGTTCGTGGCCGTGCGCGTGGCCGATGGCACGAGCGACGTGGTGCTCGCCAACGAGCTCGTGCTGGTGCCGGGCGAGCATTTCGGATTCAACGTTCGCCTTGGCGGCGAACCCGCGCTGGTGGATGACAACCACGCGATCATGAAGCTGCTCGAGGACATCATCAAGAAGAATCACGAGACGAGCGACGAGCTGCTCCAGATCCGGTCGCGCTTCAAGGCGGCGGCGAGCAGGAAGTCGTAGTCACTCGCGATCGTTCAACTGCTCGGCGGCGAACCGAATGGCGAAGACGTGGGCGTCGATGACGTCGGCGGGTACGTTCATCCAGGGGAGCAAGAGCGCCTCGCCATACTCGAGGTCGGCGAGCGCTTCAGCTTCGGAGGCGTTGGTATGCGGGGTGTCACCACCCAGTTCTCCGTTCACCGTATACCGAAAGAGCATGCAGCCCTCCTCACCCTCGTCAACGAGGAGCAGCACGTCGGGGGACGGCAGCATGTCCGCGGGATCGAGCGGATAGCCGGCGGTGTGCACGGCGCGTCGTTCCTTGTCCAGCACTCCGACGAGGGCGATCCGGCGACTTGTCATGAGCGAGAAGATGTTCGCATCCGGGGCGCGCATCAAGCGGCGGAGGCCGGTGGGGACGGGGCATGGTTTTCGCCTTTCTGGCGGGTAACCTGCAACCCACTGGAGCCACGATGAGCACCACCGAGGAGTACGACACCGAGACCCCGGTCGGCAAGAAGATCGACGACCTGTACGGGCTGATCGAGGGGATCGCGATCGCGATGTTCACCACGCGTCGCGCGGACGGCCGACTCGTGTCCCGGCCGATGGCGACGCAGCAGCGCGAGCCCGGCGCCGATCTCTGGTTCGTATCGGATGTCGATAGCGACAAGATCGACGAGCTTGCGGCCGATCCCAACGTCTCCGTGTCGTACTACGACGTGAAGTCGTGGGAGTGGGTCTCGGTGAGCGGGATCGCGACGATCTCCACCGACCGCGAGATGATTCGCGAGCTCTACAAGCCGGACTGGAAGGCGTGGTTCGGCGACGAGGGCGGCGAGCGAGACGGAGGCCCGGACGATCCGCGCTTTGCGCTCGTGCTCGTGGATGCGCAGAGCGTGATTTACGGCAAGCGCAACAAGCCGAAGCCGCTCGCGCTGTTCGAGGTCGTGAAGGGCATGATCACGGGCACCAAGCCGGACGTCAGCGACGTGCGCAAGGTGACCGAGCAGGAGTTGGACGCCGCGAATCGCGGCTAGCGGTCAGCCCGTCGGTGCGGCAATCACCGGCGGGCGCCGAATCTCCACGGTATAGCCGTCGCGCGCGAGCAACGTCACGAGCGCGCGCGCGGCGCTCTGGTCCGCATGCTCGAGAATGCCCGACATCCGCGCCGCCTGCATCACCTGCGTCCGGATACGCCCCTGGATCAGGTCGCGGTCCTCGGCGCGGAACGGATTCCAGAGTCCGGCGCTCTCGTCGTACGTCCGCACGTTCACGATGTCCACGCTCGTGATCTGTGCGGGCGGAAGGTCGATGGTGATGCGGCGTGCGGACGAGTCGATGCTGACGTTCGTCCCCTTGGCGAGGTCGATGCCGGCGGAGACGCGCGCCGTCACGACCAGCAACGTGCGCTTGGTCGAGCGGAACTGCGTCTGCTCGTAGGTGACGACGTCGCGCAGCGTCATTTCCGTCGCTACGAGCTTGGACACCTCCCGGAGGCGCTCGACCACGAACTCCTGCGCGATGACCGGCTCCGCGCGCCCACCGAAACCGAGCCCCCCCACCGCACGTCGCAGGATGCTGAGGCTCACCGCGCCGCCGATGGCGACGCCAATCGCGATGAGCGCCCAGGTGATGACGCGTCGCTGGCTGGACGAGAGGACCGGATCCGTCATGCCTGCAAGTTAGTGTCGTCCTGAGCGAAGCGAAGGACCTGCACCTCCGGCGCGTTGATGCAGATCCTTCGCTTCGCGCAGTATGACAGGGAGGTTGCCGCGGCCCGGCAGGCGGGATAACATGGCGCACTGCCTTCCCAGAGCTACCGACCCTGCGCCCGATCATTTCCGTCCATGGTATGGCCTCCCGCTGGTACGGGCGCCCGAGGCGCCGAAGGATGTCGCGATGACACCGGCGGACCGCGCGCGCTTCGTCGGCGATTACATCATCACGTGGCCCGATGCCGTTGGATGCAAGGCGCGCATCTATGAGGAAGGGCAGAAGCTCATGATCTCCGCGGAGACGGCTGGTGGCGCAGCGCCACCTGCTGCGCAGATGCGTTGGCAGGGGGGAAATGAATTCGCGTCGCCGCTAGGCCGGATGGTTTTCGACGTGTCCGACGGGCGCGTCACTGGCGTCTACCTCGCGCGCGGGGCGCGGCCGATGGAAGGCCGGCGCGTCTCGGCACCGTAGAAACGTGACCGAAACCGTTTCGTCCGTCGCGGACCTCATCGAGCTCGAGGACTCGCTCCTCGGCACCTCCAAGTGGGCGTTTCGCGGGCAGCCGAAGGACTTCGGGAACCTCGTGCCGTCCTTCCAGCGGCAGTTCACGCGGCAGTCGGTGGGCACGGCCGAACTGATCGAACGCCGACTCATCGACGCCTTTCGCGAGCACTACGCGAAGCTGAACGACCGGACGCCGGACATGCCCATCCCGAGTCGTTTCGGACCCGGCTACGATCTCCGCTGCCTCAGCGTGATGCAACACTACGAGATTCCCACGCGGCTGTTGGACTGGACGACATCCCTCTGGACGGCCGTCTACTTCGCGTGTGCCTCCGAACCATCCGAGGCTGCGGAATTGTGGATCTACGATCGGCGCATTTTCGAGCACCAGCGTGAGACGCAGCCAGTGTTACGGAATCTTCTCGACCCCTCCCCAGGTCCCGTCCGGGATCCGGACTTTCTTTCGCGGCGAGGGGAGAAGCAGCTCGTCGAGGTCGACGTGCAGATCACGCCGCGCATGAAGCAGCAGACGGCGCATCACACGGTGAGCACCGAGGTGTTCGCGGATCATGCGCTGTTGTTCGATGCGCTGCCGCAGCCTGCGACCTACGCGCGACCGACGGACGGTCCACTCCGCCGCATCGTGATCGACTCGGGCTGCAAGGCGAAGGCACTCCAGTTCCTCGCGGAGCACAAGCACATCACAGCCAGCACGATCTTTCCGGATGTCGTGGGGCTCGGCCGCTTCCTTCGGTGGCAGCTGGAGTCATTGCGGACGATGATGCTGTAGTTGCTTTCCTCCGTGTCCCCCGTGACCTCCGCGGTGAAAAATGCTTCACACCGCGAGGCATGAGCATTCCCGAGTTAGCGTCGATTGGGTTTCAACACGTTACGGCTCGAGAATGTGCGCCCCGCATCGCGGGCAATTCCCCGTGGCGACGACCAGCTCCACCCGGCCCATCGCCTGTGCGTCACGGATGCCATCGAGCAACGGCTGGTCGCACGCCGGACAGTCGAATCGATAGCGCGCTCGCAGTGCCTTGTCGCGGCGCCACAAGACCGCTGCGCTCCCCAGCATCACGGCCCATCCCCCCGCGAAGATCCACGGCGCAGTCGACTCCGGCCAACCGAGCCATTCGCCGACCGAGAGGAGTATCGCCGCCGAGAGAAGCCCCCCGAACCCGGTCGCGAAGAGACCCCACTGGCCCGGGCGCCGGCTCTCGCGCAGGGACGCAGCCGCGAGGGCGCCAAGATCCTCACGTCGCATTGCGACCAGGTCATCCTTCGGCGTCTCGGACGGGACGGGCAGCATGCTGAATTCTACGTGCGTGCGCCCCACGATGCACGCGTTATGGCGTTTCCGATCATGGTGTCCTCGCTGACTAGCGGCTTGGTTAGGCTTGCTCGCTGCGACGCCTTTCGCCGCGGCCGCGATCGAGACGATTGCATCCGACGGCCGCTCGGTCGGCGAATAGCCGATGACAGCTTCGACTCCGCTTCGCTTGCTGAAGGCCGCGCGCGGGGCATTCGGTCACCGCGTGCGTTCGTAGTGCAGACCAACCACACCCGTCGGATACGTCCTGGCCGACAGCAGGGTGAACGGAGCATACGGCCCCTCGGGCAACACGCGCTTTCCACCGCCGAGTGTGATCGGGTAGACGAGCAGGTGCAGCTCATCCACGAGGTCGTGCTCGATCATCGTGTGTACGAGCTGGCTGCTTCCATCCGTGAGGATATTCCTGCCGGGCGCGGCCTTCAGCGCGCGAATCGTATCGATGACGTTGTCGCGGATGACCGTCGTGTTGCGCCAGACCGGGTTCTCGAGCGTGCGCGAGACGACGTAGTGCGCCGGCCCATTCATCGCATCACCGAACGGATCGCCCACCGGCATCGGCTCGAACGCCTCGGCGTGGCCGACATAGGTGCGCCGGCCGAGGAGGAAGGCGTCGCAATTCTTGATGATGCCGAAGAAGGTGGCGCCGATGTCGTCGTGCCAGAAGGGGATCGTCCAACCACCGTGCTCGAAGCCGCCGTCGCGGTCCTCGTCCTTGCCGCCGGGGGCCTGCATCACGCCGTCCATGCTCACGAACTCCGAGACGATCAGTTTTCTCATTGGAATCTCCAGTCAGGGTGCGCCGTTGTTGGCTCACCGATGCGACGAACGAGGCGCGTCGAAATCGACACGGGAGCGGTAGGCTGCCGATCGGACCTGTTTGGCACGGACAGGAAAGAGGACGGGCCGCTTGCGCTAGTCACTCGCGCGGCGCAACCGCCATGATGTTCGCGCGCTGGGCCGACTTTCCGGCTCGCACACATCATCAGCGCGGAGCATCACATGAAAGCCCAACGGTTTCTCCATCTCGCGGCGATATCGGTCACCCTGCTGATTCTCGCTCCCGCGACGTTGCAGGCACAGGCCGGACGAAGCTGCTCGGTGTTCTCGCCGTGCCCGAATTCCTTCAGTTGCCAGCCGTTCATCCACCGGTGCTACAACTCCCCCCGGCTGGAAGGCCAGCCGTGTTCCGCTGGCTTCTCGTGCGGCGGGGGATTGCGGTGCGTGCCAATCTCGCAGAAGTGTGAGAAGATCATACCGGATGGTGTCCCGCGCGACGTGGTAATACCGGAGCCGGATCGCAACGCCGAGCGCGAAGAGGCAGCGCGACGCGAGGAGGCGG
>JBKJMP010000423.1:0-10189 GCA_046596395.1 Gemmatimonadaceae bacterium | reverse complement strand
GCCTCGAGATCATCGTGAAGGGGAGGCAGACGCATGGGTCGCAACCCTGGTCTGGCGTCGATCCGATCGTGGTCGCCGCACAGATCCTGCTCGGCCTGCAAACGGTGGCGAGCCGGCAGATCGACGTCACCGCCGCGCCCGCAGTGATCACGATCGGCATGATCCAGGGTGGGAATCGCGGCAACATCATTCCCGACAGCGTGGTGATGATCGGCACCATCCGCACGTTCGACGCGAGCATGCGCACCGAGATCCACACGCGCGTGAAGCGCACGGCCGAAGACATCGCGAGCTCGGCGGGAGCAAGCGCCCGCGTCGCCATCTCCACAGGGGGACTGATCACGCAGAACGATCCTGCGTTACTCGACAAGATGACGCCAACGCTGCAGAGAACGGCGGGCGCCGGCGGCTTTCGCATCATCAATCCGGTCACGGGCTCTGAGGACTTTCCCGCTTTCACGCGGGAGATTCCCGGGCTCTTCTATTTTCTTGGCGTTGCGCCCAAAGGCGCCGACCAGAAGTCGCAGCCGGCCAACCACTCGCCGCTGTTCTTCGCCGACGAGGCGGCTCTGCCGACCGGCGTGCGCGCGATGGCCAACCTCGCCGTCGACTACCTCGCGAGCGGCGGCATCACGGCGCCCCGGCCGGCTCCATAGCCGTTACGAGATTTTCCGCGCGCTTGCTGCGCGCTCCTCCCGCACTGCTCACCCTCGTGGCGCCCGCAAGGGCGCGACCCGCCGTCGGTCCCATCATGCACACCCTCAGGAATCTGCTCGCCGCCGCGTGCCTCCTCACGCCAAGCGTACTCGGCGCGCAGGGGAACCCCTCGAGCCGCAGCTACGGCCAGCTGCTCGCGCTCTTCACGGAATGGCGCGCCTTCGAGGAGGCGCCGCGCGCCGGCGGCATTCCCGACTACTCGCCGGCGACGAACGCGAAGCGGCTCGTGTCGCTGGCGACGCTTCAGCGGAAGCTGCGGGCGATCGACACGTCGGGCTGGCGCGTGCCGGAACAGGTGGACTGGCACCTCGTGCGAGCCGAGATGAATGGCATGCAGTACCACCTCACGGTGCTCAAGCCGTTCACCCGAGACCCCGCGTACTACGCCTCGATTCGCGCGGAGGAGAGCGACACGCCGGCGGAGGAAGGGCCGGTGATCCATGGCGTGATCCGGCTGTGGCAGTATCCGGTGTGGCCACGCACGGTGCTCGACACATCTAGGGCGCTGAGCACGGAGGAGTCGCGCCGCCTCACCATACAGCTGCGCACCATCCCTCCGCTGCTCCAGCAGGCGCGCGCGAACCTGGCACGCAGCACCACACGCGACCTGTGGATTGGAGGCGAGCGAGCGTTCGCGGAGCAGCGGGAGGCACTCGAGACGTTGAAGACGCTCGTCGGTCCGCGCGATGCAGCGCTCGTCCGCGCGATCGACGAAGCGACGGCGGCGACCGTCGGCTTTGCGGCATGGGTGCATGCCGAAGCGCCGAAGAAGACCGGACCCTCCGGCATCGGCAAGGCGCAGTACACGTGGTTCCTCGAGAACGTCCTGCTCGTCCCGCTCACCTGGGAGGACGAGGTCACCATCACACGGCGCGAGCTGGCTCGCGCGCATGCGTCGCTCCGGCTCGAGGAAACCCGCAATCACGACCTCCCTCCGATGAAGGTGGCGCAGACCGCTCAGGAGTACGCCGAGCTACAGGAGCGCGCGATTCCGCGGTATCTGCAGTTCATTCGCGACAAGCAGATCGTGACGGACGAGCCGTGGATGGACCGCGCGCTCCGCGAGCGGATGCCGTCATTCGTGCCGCCCGCCTCGGCCAACTTCTTCGGGCAGGCAACGCTGCGCGATCCCATCCCCCTGTGGACGCACCTGTGGCACTGGTGGGACAACGCGCGCTTCCGCGAGCATCCGCACGCGAGTCCGATCCGCCGGTCGCCACTGCTCTACAACGTGTGGATGAGCCGCTCCGAGGGAATGGCGACGGCGATGGAAGAGTGGATGATGCACGCCGGATTGTATGACGCGTCGCCGCGTTCTCGCGAGATCGTGTGGACCATGCTCGCGGCGCGCGCAGCCCGCGGGCTCGGCAATCTGTACGCGCATTCGAACGAGCTCACGATGGCGCAGGCGGGCGACCTGCACGTGAACTGGACGCCGCGCGGCTGGATGCGCCGCGATCCGCTGCTCGGGTTCGAGCAGCATCTCTATCTTCGGCAGCCCGGGTATGGCGCCACGTACGTGACCGGGGGACGATTGATGGAAGAGGTGATGGCCGAGCGGGCGCGGCAGCTCGGGGAGGCGTTCACGATGCGTCGCTTCCTCGACGAAGTGAACGCCGTGGGGATGATTCCGGTGTCACTGATCTACTGGGAGCTGACGGGAGACGTCCGGATGGTACGTGAGCTCGGAAGGCGTGACGCGGCGGGGTAGGGATCACGCACAACGAAGCACGAATAACGGGTAGGAACGGACATCGCTCGACGGATGACGCGTTCCCGCATCACGGCGCCACTTCATGCCACGTCACCACTGTCTCCCGCTCGAGTACCCAGCGTAACCCCCACGCATCTTCAAACAGGATGAGTGGGTGCCCCTTCGCATCATACAGGAGCATGCGCCCCCGATCGCGCGCAATCCGCTCGATCTCCGCCATCGGCCCCGTCACCCATCGCGGGTAGCGCGCGCTGATCTTCTCCAGCTTGCACGGCGCGCCATACTCGTGCTCCAACCGGTGCAGCATCACGTCGAACTGCAGCTGGCCGACTGCACCGACGATCGGCGTCGGACTGAGCGTGTCCGTGCCGGACGTATAAAACACCTGCGCCGCGCCTTCTTCCGTTAACTGCCGCAACCCCGCATCCAGCTGCTTGCGCTTGAGCGGATCCGCCGCGACGATGCGCGCGAAATGCTCCGGCGCAAAGCGCGGGATCCCTGAAAACTCGAGCACCCCATCCGCAGACAAAGTGTCGCCGATGCGCAGCGTGCCGCGGTCCATCACGCCTATGACATCCCCTGGCCACGCCTCCTCCACCGCCGACCGCTCGCGCGCCAGAAACTGTTGCGCGCTCGAGAGACGCATCGGCTTGCCGCTCCGCACGTGCGTCACCTGCATCCCGGGCTCGAAACGCCCCGAGCAGATCCGCACGAACGCGATGCGATCCCGATGCTTGGGATCCATGTTCGCCTGGATCTTGAACACGAAGCCCGTGAACGACGGGTCCGCCGGATTCACGAGCCCGCGGGTGGACTCGCGCGCCGTCGGCGGCGGTGCGAGCTCCACGAACTCGCGCAGAAAGGGCTCGACGCCGAAGTTCGTCAACGCGCTCGCGAAAAACACCGGCGACAACGTCCCCGCGAGCATTGCCGACTCGCTGAAGGGATGGCCGGCCTCGTCGAGCAGCGCGATGTCGTGCACGAGTTGCGCATGGGCCTCGCCGCCGAGGAGGTCGCCCAACCCCGGATCCTCGAGCGACGACACCTGCACGTCCGCTCGGCTCGCACCATGGTCCTCGCCACGCTCGAACCGGTAGATCAGCTTGCGCCGCCGGTCGTAGACGCCGATGAACGCCCCGTTCGCGTGGATCGGCCAGGTAATCGGATGGCAGTCGAGCCCCAGGTCGGCCTCGACGTCCCCGATGAGCTTCAACGGATCTTCGCCCACGCGGTCGCACTTGTTCACGACGGTGAAGATCGGCATCCGTCGGCGCTTGCACACCGCAAACAGCTGCCGCGTCCGCTCTTCCACGCCCTTCCTATTGTCGAGCAACATCACCGCGCTGTCGGCCGCGATGAGCACGCGATACGTGTCCTCGGAGAAGTCCTCGTGCCCCGGCGTGTCGAGCAGGTTGATCTGGTACCCTTCGTACTCGAACTGCATCACGCTCGACGTCACCGAGATGCCGCGCTCTTGCTCCATCTGCATCCAGTCGGACGTTGCGTGCCGCTGCTGGCGCCGCGCCTTCACCGTGCCGGCGAGATGGATGGCGCCACCGTAGAGCAGCAGCTTCTCGGTGAGGGTGGTCTTGCCGGCGTCCGGATGGCTGATGATGGCGAACGTGCGACGCGTGGCGATGGCGTCGTGCAATACGGGATCGATTTTCACAGGCGGAATCTAACTCATCGGGCGCGATCTCCCGGGCGTTGGCGCACATCGTGCGCTAACCCGGCCGGCTGCTGGCCGCCCCACCTCACGACCTTCCCGGATACTCATGCTGCGTCCCCTCGCCGTGGTCACCCTCGCCGCCTTGGTCATGGCGTGTGCAAAGGACGACTCCGCCGTCGACTCGACCGCTGCCGCAACCGCATCGGCCGCTACGCCCGCCGCCGACGCTGCGGCAATCCCCACGACCGTCGAGATGAAAGACGCCGCCGGGGTGGGCCTCGGCACGCTGTCCCTCACGGAGACCGCGGGCGGTATCAGCGTCTCGGGAATGCTGCACGGTATTCCCGTCGGCACGCACGCGGTCCACTTCCATATGGTCGGCCAGTGCCAGCCGCCCTTCGAGACGGCGGGCAGCCACTGGAACCCGACGAACAAGCAGCACGGCTCAGCCAATCCGCAGGGCCCGCACTTCGGCGACATGCCGAACGTGACGATCGGTGCCGATGGAATGTTCAATGTCATCGCCACGACCTCCGGCGGCACGCTGCGCGGCGCCAACCCACTGCTCGACGCCGACGGCGCCGCTCTCGTCGTGCACGCCTCCCCCGACGACAATCGCACCGATCCCTCCGGCAATGCGGGCGGCCGCATCGCCTGCGGCGTGGTGCGCTAGCGCAATGCCGCGGATCGTCGGACCTCGGCTGTGATGTGCGCGAGGAAGGGGGGCGGCACGTGGGTTTGCATCCGCCGCGCATCCAGGTCGATCGCGTGGCCGCCCATTGGCGTCGCCAGCGCACCCGCCCGCCCCATTCGGTAGAATTCTGACCGATTGCGCGCCGTCGGCGAGCAGGCGCCCCGCAGCAGCGACAAAAGGCCAATGTCCAGCCAGGATACTTTCGAAGAGCTCGCGCTGTTGATACGCGCGCGCTACGCGCTCGTCATTCTCGAGACGCGCGAGCCCGATCGCGCCGAGCCGGGCCTGGCGCGCATTGCATCCGATTTGAGCTTGCCCTACGCCACGTGGAACCGATCGCGGGGCATGCGTCGCGGCGACCTTCCCTCCGATCCGCTCTGGGAAAACACGGAGGAGCCGGGTAAGGCGCTCGCCCGTATTCTCAAGGAGGGCGCCGGCCTCTACCACTTTCGCGAGCTCGGCGTGCACCTCGACGATGCGGTCGTCGTCAGTCACGTGCTGGATGCGGTGGCGCACTTTACCACGCGACGTGGCGCCCTCGTCCTCACGGGCACCGACCTCCGACTCCCGGATTCGCTTCGTGCGCATGCCACGGTCCTCCGACTCGCCGCGCCGACGTTCGATGACTATCGTCGGCTCGTTGAAAAGATCGTGCGCGACTACTCGGCCAAGATGCCGGTGCGCGTCGAGATTTCCCACGCCGATCGCGTGCGGCTCATCAACAATCTCGCCGGCCTCACGATCGTCGAAGCGGAGAAGGTGATCACCAGGATCATCGTCCAGGACGCGGCGCTCTGCGCGCATGACGTCGAGCGCGTGAACCTCGCGAAGCGACAACTCGTGGAGCAGGATGGATTGCTCGAGTACTATCCCGTCGTCGAGGGGCTCGAGCACGTGGCCGGCCTCGCGGGGCTCAAGCAGTGGCTGCACCGGCGCAGCGCGGTCGTCGGCGATCCGCGTCGCGCCGAACAGTTCGGTCTCTCCTTTCCGAAAGGCGTGTTGCTCCTGGGCGTCCCCGGGTGTGGCAAGAGTCTCTGCGCCAAGGCGGTCGCGCGCGAGTGGGGGTTGCCGCTGCTCAAGCTCGACCCCGGCAACCTCTATGACAAATACATCGGCGACAGCGAGAAGAACTTCAAGCGCGCCATGCAGACGGCGGAGCGCATGGCGCCAGTCGTCCTCTGGATCGACGAGTTGGAGAAGGCCTTCGCGTCCGTGAACGGCGATTCGGACGGCGGTGTGTCGAACCGTGTCTTTGGAACCTTCCTGTCCTGGCTTCAGGATCGAAAGGGCGACGTCTTCGTCGTGGCGACGTCGAACGACGTGTCCAAGCTGCCACCCGAGTTCATTCGCAAAGGCCGGTTCGACGAGATCTTCTTCGTCGATCTCCCGCGCTCGCACGCACGCGAGGGCATCTTTCGCATCCATCTGGAAAAGCGGAAGCAGGACCCGGATGGATTCGATCTCGCTCGGCTGGCCGCGACGACGGACGGCTTCAGCGGAGCGGAGATCGAGGAAAGCATCGTGTCGGCGCTGTATCCGGTATTTGCCGATGGGAGGGCGTTGGCGACGGACGACCTCGTCGCTGAAGCCTCGAAAACGCGGCCGCTGTCGCGGATAATGGGCGAACGACTCACTGAGCTTCGGAAATGGGCCGCAGATCGGACCGTAGCGGCCGACTGACTGAGAGCGCAAGCCCCAACCTGCGTCGTGGCCGCCGATCCCTTCCCCTACCGCACGTGTCGCTCGGGGACGCAGCCGCGGCCCGTCAGTGAGGAAGCCGTGGTCGGACGACGCCGTACGCAGCAGTGCCGGCGAGCGCGCTGAGGAGCGCCGCGACCATCACTGAGGCTCCGCCCCCGATGAGCGCGAACAGCGGCCCGGGACACGCGCCGACCAGTCCCCAACCCAGCCCGAAGATCGTTCCACCCCGCCAGTACCGGGTACCGCGGCCCATCGTCTTGGGCGGGAGGGCGATGAGGGCCCCATCCGCGGCGCGCATGGCCATCCGGCGAATGACCTGCAGCGAGAGGCCGGCGGTGAGCACGGCCGACCCGATGATCAGGTACATGCGCGGGGAGTCGAAGCGAAACATCTCGTAGATGCGAAACCACGAGATCACCTCCGACTTGATGAGGACGACGCCGAACAGCGCGCCGAGCCCGACGTAGATCGCAAGGCCGCGCAGACGCATCACGCTCATCGCGCTGCTCCCAACAGAAGCGGGAGGAGGACCCACGTCGACACCAGACCGCCCGCAAAGAAGCCCACGACGGCAACGAGTGAGGGAAGCTGCAGGTCGGCCAGGCCGCTGATGGCGTGACCCGAGGTGCAGCCGCCGGCATAGGCGGTACCGAAGCCCACGAGGAAGCCACCGCCGATCACCATCGTGAGCCCACGGAGGGTCGTGAGCGCCTCCCACGAGAACAGCTCCCGGGGCACCAGCCCGGACACGTGCGTCACACCGAGAACGCGCAGTGACGCAGTCGTCGCCGACGAGAGTGCCACGCCATCCGTGGACGAGAGAACGTGGACGGCGAACGCGCCGCCGATGACGATGCCCGCGGCAAACGCGAGGTTCCATGCGCCCGTTCCCCGCCAGTCGTAGCGGAAGAACTCCGCCCGACCGGGCATCGCGATGGCGCAGACGTGCCGCAGGTTGCTCGAGATGCCGAACGACCGGTTGCCGGCCAGCAGCAACGCCGGCACCATGCTCCCGATGAGCGGGCCCGCAACGTACCAGGGCCATGGCTGGCTCAGGAAGGCGATCAGGGTGGTCATGTCAACGCTCCGTGCGCGCAAGCAGCAATGCGGCTTCGATCACCTTCCGAAACTCGGCAATCGGCAGCGCGCCCTGCACCGGCCGCTCGTTCACGAGGAATGATGGGGTCACGCGGACGCCGAGCTCGTTCGCGAGTGCCGTGGCCTGCGCGGTACGGGCCTCGGTGTGGCGATCGCGGTAGCACGTCGCGTAACGCACGCTGTCCAGTGGAATCGTCCCGGCCAGCGCGGCCATCTGCGCATCGATCGCGCTGCCCCGCCTCCATTCTGCCTGCGTGTCATAGATGCGGTCGTGCATCTCCCAGAATTTCTCCTGCTCGCCCGCGCACTCGGCTGCCCGCGTGGCTTCCCGGCCGTGCGCGAACCCCGCGATGAACGGCATGTACTTGTAGTACACCTTGCCTGTGCGCACGTACTCTCGTTCGATCACGGGGTAGGTCTCGCGCGCGAACACGCCGCAGTAGGGACACCCGAAGTCGCTGAAGTCCATGATGACCACCGGGGAGTCCGGATTGCCACGGGCATAGCCGATGTTCGAGAGATCGACGCCGTTGAAGGTGAGTGGTCGTGGACCCACCCCCGGCCGCGCCGTCGTCCGCGCGTTCGCGCGCGGACCAGGGGGTACGGGGGGGACGGTGGTGCCTGCCGCCTGCTTGCCTGGCGAAGGCACCATGAGCGGGTCGTCATGCGTGCCTGCCAAGGTGTCGACCGCGGCATGCTTCGCCATGCTCGAGTCCCTGGTGAGACCCTGCGCAGTGCCGGAGGACACGTCGTCATCGCGACCCGTACAGGCCGTAAGCAGGATCGCGGTGGCGAGGCGGAGGACGAATGGTGGGACGGTCATGGACGTCACTTCGTGATAGTGAAGAGTTGGCCGAATCCCGCGAGGAACCCGGTCAGCGTGGTGAAGCGGCCGGAGGCGAGCATCACACCGACCGTGATGAGGAGCAGGCCGGTGATGATCTCGACTGGTCGCATCCACCTCGAGATTGCGTGTCGTCGTGCGACGAACCACTCGAACGCGAACGCGACAGCGAGGAACGGAAGCCCGAGCCCGAGCGTGTAGGCCAGGAGAAGACCCTCGCCGTGGAGCATCGAGCCGGTCGTGCCGGCGTAGAGAAGAATCGACGCGAGTACCGGACCAACGCACGGCGTCCACCCCGCGCCGAACGCCATGCCGACGATCAGCGATCCGGCGATTCCGGCCGGCCGCCGCGCGAGATGCACACGTCGCTCACGCGAGAGCGCGGGGATGCGGAGCGCACCGAGCAGGTAGGCGCCGAAGACGATCATGAGAATCCCCCCGATCCGCTGGAGCAGCACGAGCGACTGTGCGAGGAGCGCGCCGAGCACCGTCGCCGTAGCGCCAAGCGCGACAAACACCGTGCCGAAGCCGATCACGAAGAGGGTGGCATGTCGCATCGCGATCCAGCGCGCGGGCCGGCCCGAGGTCGCGATCTCCTCGACGCTCATTCCCGTGACGAAGGTCAGGTAGCTCGGCACGAGAGGCAGCACGCATGGCGACAGGAACGACGCAAGCCCCGCGAGAAACGCCACACCGACGGACATTGTCATCGTGTCGGCCCCGGACGTCGATCACCACCGCACCGGGAGTTCATCGGATGCACGGGAGGCGTCTCACGCCCGCAGCAACCTGCGCCGCGTCTTCATCTCGGCTTCGAGCTGGCCGCACATGAGATCGCAGAGTCGGAACACCGTCTGGTCGGCGAGCGCGTAATAGACGAACAGTCCCTCCTTTCGTCGACTCACGAAGTGAAGCGTGAAGAGCATCTGGAGGTGCTTGGACACATTCGCCTGCCCAAGCGCGGTTTCGTCGACCAGTTCGCCGACCGTCATCTCGCCCGTTCGCAGCGCGTTCAGGATCTGCAGCCGGGCCGGTTCCGCCAGCGCCTTGAAGCGCTCCGCGACGAGCGTCAGCACCTTCGGTGTCATAGTCGATCGTCGCACGCGCGCTCCGCGTTCTAGGACTGTCACACGCGGCAGTCGCCGCCTTATCGCTACTGGTCAGTAATCTAGTTGATTGTTGGCGTGCGAGCATGGGGCTGGTCGCCCTCGCGCACTACAGGACGCCCTTCCTTCTGCCAGCCAGCGAAGCCGCCAGCCAGGTTGAGCACGGTCGTCCAGCCGTATGCCTGAAGCACACTGGCGGCAATCGCCGAGCGGGCGCCGCTCTGGCAGTGCACGACGATGGGCCTGTCCCTGCGGGATCTCGGCGAGCCGGTCGGTCAGGTAGCCGAGCGGGATGTTCTGCACGCCCGGCAGGTGGCCCGACTCCCACTCGGCGTGGCCACGCACGTCGAGCACGGCAACGTCGCCACCCGGTACCCGTTGAGCGAGCTCCGTCGCACTGATCTGCGGAATGGTCGCCAGTTCACGGCCGCGCTCGGCCCATTGCTCCACCACTTCGCTTCCGAAGCACCCCGTGACGCGGTCGGGTGTCGATTACGGGTTACCTCGCAGCGAATGCGCTTCCCATCCTTGCGAACGTTCTGAACCTCGTACGTCGCTTTCCCCTGCTCGCCGATCTCCGAAATGATCCGATCGTGGAGCATCCTGGCGTCGGTCGAATTCGAGGTGTCCTCGATGGAGATGGACG
>JBKJMP010000312.1:0-5601 GCA_046596395.1 Gemmatimonadaceae bacterium | reverse complement strand
GGACGGCACGTGCCCCACGTGCGAGCGTCCACTCCACGACCATTATCGCTCTGTGCTCGATCACTTCGACGAGCTGATGGACGCGCTCATCGCCGACGGCAAGTACTACACGGCGCGCATCGAGCAGCTGGAGGAGATGCCGGCCGAAGTGCGCGAGCTCGACGAGCGTCGCCGCACGACATTCGACGACGTCGGCAAGCTGGAGCGCCGCCTCGCCAGGGTACAGCTCGCGGTGCAGGAGCGGATGAGCCTCACGCGGGACCTCCAGGCACGCGAGGTCCGCTTCGAGCAGGTGCGCAAGGATCGCGAGGCAATACCCGGTGGATACGACGCGGTGCGTCACGCGGCGGCCAAGCGCGAGCTCGAGCGCCTGCGCTCACTCGACGCCCGCGCGACTCGGCTCGCGGCGCTCATCGAGCGGCGACCAATCCTCGAGTCGGAGCGCGATCGCGCCGCAGCGGGTGTCGCCAATGCGCAGATCAAGGTCGCCGCGCTGTCCGCGCGGCGCGACGTGCTCTCGTTCTCGGAGCAGAGCTTCGCCGACCTCCGCGCGCAGCACGATGCTGCCGCCGCGGAGCTCCGCGCCGCCGAGCTCGATGCCGTGGCATCGGCCGGTGAGGCGTCTGCCGCGCTGGCCGCTGTCACGCGCGCGGAGCAGGCACGCGACGAGCTGCACAAGACGCGCGGGATGCTCGCGCAACTCGATCGCCAGCGGCGTCTGCGCGATGAGCTCGACCGCGCGTTCACCGACCTTCGCACCGACCTCAACGTCCAGCTTCGCCCCGAGATGGGGGAGCTCGCGAGCGTGTTCCTCGCCGAGCTCACGGACGGCCGCTACGATGAGCTCGAGCTCGACGACAGCTACAATCTCACGGTCCTCCAGGATGGTGTGCCCAAGCCGGTCATCTCCGGAGGTGAGGAGGACGTGGCGAATCTCTGCCTGCGACTTGCGATCTCGCAAATGATTGCCGAGCGTGCCGGCCAGACGTTCTCGCTCCTCATCCTCGACGAGGTATTCGGCTCGCTCGACGAGTCGAGGCGGCAGAACGTCGTGGAGTTGCTGCGGGGGCTCCAGGACCGGTTCGAGCAGGTCATCCTGATTACGCACATCGAGCAGGTTCGCGAGGGACTCGATCGCGTGATCAGCGTGCGCTACGACGAGGAGACGGGGTGCTCGGTGGTGACGCAGGTGGAGCCAGGGGCATTCGAGGATGGATCGGTGCTCGTGATCGCGGAAGCGGGGGTGTAATGGCAAGTCCACGGAGTTGGCGTCCCGTCGTCCCGTTGCACGGCCCGCATCGCGCGCGAGGCGATGACATCGCGTCGCTCAACGTGGTGTTCAGCGATGCGTTCACGGAGCGATACCGTCGCGACGGCATGGCGGGCGTGCGGGTGCCGAACCTCAATCCGCAGGTGTGGCGCTACGCGATCGAGGATGCCGAGCACGGCGCGATGATCTGGCGCGACGGCCGGGGCGACATCGCTGCGTTCAACATGGTCCATCATTCCGGTGTCGAGGGGTGGATGGGCCCACTCGCCGTGCGCACCGATTATCAAGGGAGCGGCGCGGGAAAGGAAATGGTCGAGCGAGGCATCGCGTGGCTCAAGGAGCAGGGTGCCACGGTGATTGGCCTCGAGACCATGCCGCGGACGATGGACAACATCGGCTTCTACTCCAACCTCGGCTTCGTGCCGGGCCGGCTCACCATCACGCTCACGCTCGAGGCGGCGAGCGCCGCACGCGCGCCGGTGTTGCTCGGTCGCATGAGCATGCGCGATCGCGACGACGAGCTGGACGCCACGCGCGCACTCGTCGGCCGCATCGCACCGGGCTACGACTTCAAGCGCGAGATCGAGCTCACCGACTCGCTGTCGCTCGGCGACACGCTGCTGTTGCACGAGGACAACGAGCTCGTCGGCTTTGCGCTGTGTCACACCGCTCCGCTGGTCGAGAGCCGCACGCGCGAGGAGCTCCGCGTGCTCAAGCTCGCACTCGCGCACGAGAAGTTCATCGATCCAATGATGCGGTCGCTGTGCGACTTCGCGAAGCGCAGCGGCACGCGGCGGGTGGCGCTGCGCGTTCAGGGTGAGTATCCCGGCCTGTATCAGCGACTCATCGCCCTCGGCGCCCGCGTGCGGTGGACGGACCTGCGGATGTCGCTGCAGGGGTATGCCGAGGGAGGGCCGGTGCAGGGACTGGTATTGTCCAACTGGGAGATCTGACCGAATCATATGCCAGAGCGCGAGATCGACGTCGATGGACGACGCTGGCGCGTGACCGAGGTGATCGAGGGCCTCGGCTGGGATCAGGAGATGCCCATGCGCCGCGAGAATTGGCTCCTCCTGGAAACGGCGGGGGAGCGCCGGTTCATCGCTCCATTGCCGGCGGACTGGGAGGCCTGGCCGGAGGACAAGTTGCGCGCAGAACTCGCGTCGGCGCGGCAGAGCAAGCGTCGGCCGTTACGTGGCTGACGCGCGTAGCGGTCAGGTCGTCGGGAGGAAGTGCGTGACCTGTGCCAGCAACTGGCGAACGGGAATCGGCTTGGCGAGGATGGCATCGCTCAGCGAGTCGCTGAGCGTCGTGCCGGATTCGGAGTGGCCCGTCATGAGGATGATCGGGATGTGTCGCGTCGCCTCGTTTTCCTTGAGCTCGCGTGTGGCGGTGAGCCCGTCCTTGCCCGGCATCGTCACGTCCATCACCACGAGCCCCGGCAACTCGCGGCGGGTGACGTCGACTGCGTCGTGGCCGTTGTCCACTCCGAACACATGATAGCCGGCAGCGATCAGGATGCGGGTATAAAGTACCCGCTGCGTCACGTCGTCCTCCGCGAGAAGGATCGTGGGGCGGGGCTCCGCGGCGACAACCGGGTCGGCGTCCATCAGTTTCTCGTCAGCGCTTCTCGGACTTGGGATCGGCGTCACGCGGCGCGTCCTTCGCCACGATACGGTAGATCAGGAGCGACACGCCCACCGTCAAGAGCACGTGCACCCAACCAGGTCCCTGCAGCACGAGTGCGGCGTATGCCCACACCACCAATATCCCGACAGCCGCGATGATTCCTATGTCCATCGAGCGCTCCAATTTGAATTGACCGAAGCTGCGCAAAGCGGTAGATTCGGCGAAGGAATCAACGCGCAACCATGGGGCGGAGAATCACGTTTTTGAGCCGATAAGTCCTTCGAGTGGGTTCGATAATCTATACTGACGACACGCCCCCAGTGCGGGGGTAGTCGGAAGGTGTGGTGAGGGCCTCATTATTTCGACTGGGCTTCAAAAAACCTTCTCCGTTCCCAGTATGTGCGAGCCCCGCGGAAATCATCCCGCGGGGCTCGTTTCTTCCCACCTGGTCGCTCAGCCTCCAGCGTCACACAGCACGCACCGCAACTCCATGCCGAGGTGTTCCGCTCGGCCGTCTTCTGTCGTGACCCAGCGTCGGCTCTGCCATGGCGGGTCGTGCCGGACGTGCTGGCCGTGGCCGCACTCCAGATCGGCCACCCAGTGGCCCTCGTCGTCAATGTGGTAGCTCACGATGCGGCGCGGCAGTCCCGCGCCCGTCGGCATCACCACCGCCCGCCGAGGTAGAGGTCGAAGCGGAACTGCTTGGCCGGGTACCGCCCGCGCGCGACGTCGAAGCGAACCAGCCCGTCGAGCGCCGAGACGCCAACGCCGGCGCCGCTCATCGGACGTAAGACATCCGACACGCGGGTTCGATCCCCAACCCAACCAAGGTCCCCAAATGCCGAGACGCGCAGGGTGCGGAACTCGCGCCCCAGTTCGGCGCGGCCGAGCCAGAATGCGTTCCCGGAGCTCGCCGTGTCGGCGCTCTGCCCGCGGACCGTGTGCGTGCCGCCCAGATACCACCGGCGTTGCGTCGGCACACCGCCGAGGCTGGATCCGCCGGCGACGGTCAGCGACGCCGCGAGATTCTGCGGCAGTCCGCGCGAGAGCACGAGCTCCAGCGCGCCGCGCCCGTACGTCGAGTCTCCGGACGCGGCTTCGAGTCGTACGTCGGTGAAGAGACGAAAGCCGCGCGGATCGACGCCGCGCGTATGCTGCAGGCGAACGGCGGCGCCAGTGCTGGTGAGGGGAGCCGCGAGGATGTTTGGAGCGAACGTCCCGCCGACGGAAAACGACGTCTCCTGCGCCGCGTTGCGCTGCCGCTCCGCGAAGAGACGCCAGTCGAGGTGCGCACTGCGCTGGGTCGCGAAGCCGATCTCCAGCCCGCTTGCACGGTAGTAGAAGCCCTCGTCGCGGCCGAGCAGGAGTGCGGAGACCGACGCGCCGAACGACAGCGGGGTGCCCCAGTCGCTCGCGGACACGAGCCGGTTGTAGCCGGTGAGTGTGTACGTCCGGTCGAGATTCGTGCGCGCGAGGGACAACTCCGCATTCGGTTCGAGATCGGCGCTGCCGAGTCGCGCGAGCACGGACGCGAGATACCCGCTCCCCAGTTGCTGCTCCACCAGCAAGCCGGTCGAGACTCCCTCCACGCGATTGTACCGCGTCATGGACAGTCCGTACTGCGTGCGCGGGGCGGGGAGCAGTCGTCCAAATGGTGACTGTGCACCGAGCGCGAGGGCGCGGGCCACGAGGGCGTCGCGCTCGGAGGAGCCCAACGCTTCCTCGTCAGGCTCATAGATCGACGTCGTGAAATCCGGCGACGTGATCAGCGTGTTCACGTCGCAGGGAAGCGTGACGGCGATGGCGAGATGACCGTCATAGCGCGCACGCGAGAGCGTGCGCGTACCGGTGGAGTCGCATGCACCCTTCCCGACCGAATCGCGCAGGGCATCGCGTGCGACTCGGCGCGCTTTGTATGCGGAATCGCGCCACTGTTTCAGTGCATCCCCGCTGAGGGAATCAGGTGAACGCAGCGGCCCGAAGGGGCTTGGCGCAGCGAGGACGATCGGCGGCGCGGGCTCACCCTCGTTGACGCTGTTGAAGCGGTACGAGTGCTCGACTGTGACCGGCAAGCGTACGAGTGATGCCTCGGTCACACCGCGCATCACGCGGGTTCGGGGCAACCACCAGCGGCCCTGATGCAGCGAATACTCGATGGCCACCTCGGAGATCTCGTTCCGGATGTTCGGAAGGATCGCCCTGGCGACGGCGAGCCGCGTACCAGACGTATTGCTGTCCTTGTTCGCGCTCGCGTTCGCCCACACGTCAACGGGCACGGCGAGGCGATACGCCGCCTGCACGAGCTGACCCGATGCGACGTCGAACGTCAGCGACCCCACGGCCAGGTTCGATTTCGGCGATCGCGGACGAACGCGGAGCTCACGCACCTGCATCGTGGTGCGATCGGGAAGGGTGTACCGCACCGAGTCGCCCGACTCGTAGGTGTAGTACGCCTCCGCCCCCTCGGCGAGCGGATTCACGAGGCGGCGTTCGTCCACCTCGGTCTCGGCGCGTCCGCCGATCCACAGTGATTCGTAGCCGGGAAAGTACGGGATCGGTGACATCGCCCCGCTTGCGAGTGATTCGAGGAATTCGTTGCGTTCCTCGCTTGCCGGAGCGACGGGAAGGGCAAGCCGCGCCCCGGTGATCTCGATGCGCGCCCCCACACCATGCTGCCAGCGAACGCGCGACGCGCTCTCCTG
>JBKJMP010000225.1:0-3411 GCA_046596395.1 Gemmatimonadaceae bacterium | reverse complement strand
CAACACGACCAACCCGATCGTCACCACGGCTGGCGACGGCGAGCCGGCTTGCAAGTAACCTCCTGATCTCAGGGGGCCAAACTGGAGCGGCGCGCCAACACGGCGCGCCCCTCTCGTTTTCGCCATGAACGACGAATGGAACCGACGGATCCGACGGATCTGCCCGATTTCCCGGACTGCTCCATGTACGGTCGCCTGTCGGGCCCCATGGCGAGTCCCTGCCTGATTCGGTCCGTTACAGAAGCAACAGCGGAAATTGCTTTGTGGGATCTTGCAATCATTCGGGAGCGCATGAAATGATTTGGTGATGGCCCGGCGACGGCGCCCGCTAGAATGGACGCCATGACACCCGCCCTCCCGATACCCGCGCAGGCTCGCCGAGGCATGAGCGTTGTCGAGGCCCTCGTCGCCCTGATGCTGCTCGCCGTAGGACTCCTCGCCATCGCGGGGAGCACCACACTCGCACTCCGCTCCACGCTCGACGCCGCCCGGACCAGCGAGGCCACCCAGCGGGTATCGTCGCGGTTCGCCCGTCTGTCGGCGGCTGGTTGCGTCCATGCCCGCAGCGGATCCGACGTCGCTGCAGGGGGCACGCTGTACGAGCACTGGAGCGTGGCCGCCCCCGCCGCTGGCTTCAGCATCGTGACGGACAGCGTGAGCTGGATGAGCGCGCGAGGGGCCCGTGCGTTCGTGGTCACGAGTGCCATCCTATGCTGACGCGGCGTGGGGCGACCGTGGTTGAGCTCTTGGTAGGGCTCACGCTTGCGGGCATCGTGCTCGGG
The DNA here is from genome assembly GCA_046596395.1 of Gemmatimonadaceae bacterium. GTDB lineage: Bacteria > Gemmatimonadota > Gemmatimonadetes > Gemmatimonadales > Gemmatimonadaceae > AG11. The sequence goes on along the minus strand of JBKJMP010000225.1, from coordinate 2,629 downwards.
AGCGCGACGTCCACCCTCCTCCGCCAGCAGCGCTCGCACGCGCGAATCGCCGACGTCCGGGCGGCCGACGGCCAGCTGCACGCTGTCACGGCGATCCTGGCGGGGCAACTCGCACACCTGGAGCCGGCAGACCTCGCGGTCGGCATGGCCACGGACACGTCGCTGCAGTTCAGGTCTCCCGTGACACATGGCGTCGCGTGCAATGCTCCGCCGGGCAGCGCAATCGCTCTTCCCTCCGTGCCCAACGCGCCGTGGCCCGACGAACCGCTTTCAGGTGTCCGGCAGGGCGATTCGCTCTGGTGGTTCGCGGATTCGTCGTGGCGTTCGGCCGCGATCGCCGATGTCGCCACCCTGATCGCGATCTGTAGCGCGCCCATTCCGGCCTCCGGGATGTCCGTGCACTTCGCGATCGGCGCCTTCGATACGGTGCCGGCGGGCGCTCCGCTCCGCGTGACCCGACAGACCCGCTACACCATCTATCGCGCCAGCAACGGGACATTCCAACTGGGCCTCCGCGAATGGAATTCGAATGCGCAGAACTTCTCCGCTCCCCAGCCGGTGGCTGGCCCGCTCCTCCGGCTGGCAGGCGCGCGCCGGACGGGCTTTCGGTATCATGACCGCGCGGGGGCTGAATTGATGCCGTCGGGCGGTCCAATTGACGTGCGGCAGATCGCGCGCATCCGGGTCACGGCCACCTCGCGGGTGATGGTTCGCAGTGCCGCAGATGACAGCATCAGAACTGACTCCGTGGATGTCGCCCTTCGTGCGCCTCCGGGGCATAAGCCGCAGCTCCCGCGAGGCCGGCGAGGCGGAGCGCTACTCATGGCGCTGGCCCTCCTGACACTCGGCGCCGCCCTCCTGGTGGGATCGGCGGCGGCGGCGAGTGGCGCTTCGCGATCCATCAAGTCGCATCAAGCCGCCGCCATCGCTGATGCCGAGTCACGCGTTACGCTCGCGTCGATTGCGGCGGGGTGGGGTGGGGCGACTGACTCGCTCCCGATCGGCGGGGAAGAGCTGCGCGGACCGCGAACGATGCCCGTGCGCTCGAACGGCGCGATCGCCGTGGTGCGGGTGCGGATCCGGCGTGTAGCCGCAACGACTTACGTCATCACGGTGGATTGCCGCGTGGGCCCCGACAGTGCCGTTCTTGCGCGGCGCAGGGTGCAGCTGGTGTTGTCGCGCCCCACCGCAACCGATACTAGCGGCTTCCCGCTGCCGCCGGTCCCGATCGCGCGATGGAGCCTCGCGGAGATTTTTCAGGACTGAAATTGCCGTTCCGACGCGCGTAAATGGTGGCGTTACGTGACATCGGTCACACGGCATCAAGTGACGTGATGTTACCATCGCCCCTGCCCGGTCGTGTGTTCGGTACCAGTGACCGGACGCACGGCCACGAAGTCCGAAAGCGGTTCCGATGAGGGAGTCGCGCAGCATGTAAGTGCAAGCAAGGTCAATTTATAGACCGCCTTGCTTAAAGCCTATTGACAAGTGTACCAAGGTGACTCATCTTCGCGGCCAACCTTAGTACATCCAGTCTTCTCCGGACGCGGGGCCTTCGTTTCGGCTTCTATTCCCGCGCCGACTCCCTCCGAACCCCCCAATGGCACTGTTCGGGCGCAGCAAGAAAACCACGGTAGGCCTGGATATCGGTTCCGGCCTCATCAAGGTTGCGGTCATCGACCATTCCCGCAGCGAGCCGGAACTGGTCCGGGTCGCTGTCGTTCCTCTGCTCGCCGACGCGATCGTCGAGGGCGAGATCATGGATCCCGGAATCGTCGCCGAGGCCATCCAGGGCGCATTGGCGGCTGCCGAGGTGAAGGGCACTCAGGTCGTCACAGCGGTTGGTGGTCGAGACGTGATCATCAAGAAGATCCAGATCGAGCGCGTGAAGGAGCAGCAGGCGCGTGAGCTCACCCGGTGGGAGGCGGAACAGCACGTCCCCTTCGACATGGAGTCGGTGGAGCTGGACTTCCAGATCCTCGATCCCGACGGCGACGGCGTGGAGATGAGCGTCCTGCTCGTCGCGGCCAAGCGCGAGCTGATCGAACAGAAAATCCGCATCCTTACGGATGCCGGGCTCGATCCCGCGCTCGTGGACGTTGATGCCTTCGCGCTGCACAATGCCTTCGAGCGCAACTATCCCGATGCCATGCAAGGGGTTGTAGCTCTCGTGAACATCGGGCACGAAGTCACCAACATCAACATCCTCGACGAGGGCGTTCCCATCCTGACGCGTGACATCACGGTCGGCACGCGACGCTTCCGTGAAGATCTCCAGCGCGAGCGCGGGTTGTCGGCCGACGAGGCGCAACAGCTCATCCAGGGGTATGACCGCTCCGAGCACCTCGACGTCGTACTCGAAGGCCGCGGAGAGGAGATATCGGTCGGCATCGAGCGCGCCGCAGCGTTCCTCGCCTCATCCTCACGTACCGGCGGGCAGGTGCGCGCCATCTACACCTGTGGCGGCGGCTCGCGCATTCCGGGACTCACCGACGTACTCGCGGGCCGGCTCCGGCTGTCCGTCCAGCAGGCGAACCCGCTCGTCAACCTGAAGGTCCGTGACGGGGCGCTCGCCAACCTGATTACCGACGAAGTCGCACCCCTCCTGATGCTTCCTGTCGGGTTGGCG
>JBKJMP010000093.1:0-12528 GCA_046596395.1 Gemmatimonadaceae bacterium | reverse complement strand
CGCGATGCGATGCGCGACCTGGCCGACATGCAGAAGAAGATGCGCGAGCAGCTCGAGCGCAGCGCCGAAATGCTCAAGCGCGCGGCACACGAGGGCGCCATGCAGACGCTCGGCGACGAGGCGAAGGAGCTCGCGCAGAAGGAGCGCGACCTCGCCGAGTCGGCGCGCAAGAATGATCCGTCGAAGGCAGCGAAGGACGCACGTGAAGCGCAGGATCTTGCCGAGCGTGCGGAGCGCCTGCAGGAAGACATGGACAAGCTGAAGGAGCGCCTGTCGAAGGATCGCGCCGAGGCGGGTGCGTCGAAGACCGAGTCTGCGTCGCAGCATGCCGAGAAGTCCGAGAACGACATGCGCGCAGCGGCAAAGGAGATGCGCGAGGGCGCGAAGCAGGACGAGTCGAAGAAGGGCAAAGCCCAACCTGGCACCGACGAAAAAACCGGGGCCGAGAAGAAGGAAGGCGGCGAGCCGAAGCCCGGCGCGGAATCCAAGCCGGGCGGCGAGCCCAAGGCGGGAGCGGAGTCGAAGCCCGGCGAAGGCAAGCCCGGCGGTGAGTCCAAGGACGGAACAGGTGAGCAGCAGGGCGGACAGAACGGCGCGAAGCAGGCGGCGGATGCCGCAAAGGAGATGGACAAGGCGGCCAAGTCGATGCAGGACGCCCGCGCCGAGCAGGTAAAGGAGTGGAAGCAGGAGCTGACGTCGGAGCTCGATCAGTCCGTGCAGGAGATGATGCAGCTCGCGCGCGAGGAGCGCGCCCTCGAGCAGAAGGTGCGCAGCGGCGCGTCGAACGAGGATCGCCGCAGCGCGCAGAGTGCAGTGGAACAGGGCGTGGACAAGGCGAGCGAGCGGCTGCAGGGCGCGGGAAAGAAAAGTGCGCTGCTGTCGTCGCGCTCCACGCGCGCAGTGGCCGACGCCAAGGAGAAGGTGTCGCAGGCAACCGAGAGCGTGACGCAGAACGCGGCGAACGCGAAGCAGGCGAACGCCCTGAGCGAGGCCGCCGATGCGCTCACGCGCGCCGCCGCATCGCTGGCCCGCGACCGCGAGCGTGCGAACGACGCGAACAGCGCCTCTGGCTTCAGCGAGATGTTGAAGCAGATGCAGGAGGCTGCACAGAAGCAGGGGCAGATCAACAGTCAGGCGCAAAGCCTGATGAGCATGCCGAACGGCATGAGCAGCGCGCAGGGGCAGTCGCTCGCGCGGGCACTGGCGCAGAAGCAGCGCCAGCTCGCGGAGCAGCTCGAGGACGCGGGCGACGCAGCCGGCGGTGATCGTGCGGCGCAGCTCGCGCAGGAAGCGCGGCAGCTCGCCGAGGCGCTCGACAATGGTCGTCTCGACGGGGGCACGCTGGCGCGGCAGCAGCAACTCTTCCGACGCCTGCTCGATGCCGGCAAGTCGTTGGAGAAGGAGGAGCGCGACGATACGGGGAAGCGCGAGGCAACCTCGGCGACGGGGAACGACACGTTCGGACCTGGCGCGAAGGTGGACGCGCGTGCCGCCGTGAAGTTCCGCCCGCCGACGTGGCAGGAGCTCCGCAGCCTGTCCGCCGACGAGCGCCGCGCGATCCTCGAGTATTTCACGCGCCTTAATAGTGCTCCCACGCCGTGATGCGAGCGGTGCGCGTCGGATCCGGTGCGCGACCGTCCTGACGTTCTCGCTGGCGGCACTCGTGCCGTTTTCGTCGTCACGCCTGCACGCGCAGGACGAACGGCCTGAAGTCGTACGCGCCCTCGACCTCGAGGGCGCGGGCAAGTATCGCGAAGCCGCCGTCATCTTCCGTGCTGCGCTGCGTGCGTCGCCGTCCGCGAGCGCATTGCTGGGACTGGAGCGCGTGTATGCGGAGCTGCGGATGACCGATTCGCTGCTGGCGCCGCTCGACACGCTCATCGCGACCAACCCGCGCGAGTCGCTGTACCGGATGGTCCAGCTGCGCGCCCTGCACATGCTTCGGCGCGACCAGCCGCTCAAGGATGCATTCGAGCGGTGGGTGCGCTCGGCACCCCGCGACGCTGCACCCTATCGAGAATACGCGCGCCTGCTCATCCAGCTCGGCAAGCCGGCCACGGCAGACAGCATCGTGTCGCGCGGACGCCTCGCACTGGGCAGCTTGCGCGATCTCGAGTACGAGAACGCGCAACTGCGCGCGGCCATGGGCGAGTGGTTGCTCAGTGCACAGGCGTGGCGGCGCGCGCTGTCGGATTCGCCACACCTGGCGCATGCGTCCGCGTACTCGCTGGCGCCCACGCCGGCACAATCGCGCGATGGCATTCGCACGGCGCTCTCGCTGCTCCCCGCCGAGCCCGGTCCGCGGCGCGCGCTCGCAGAGCTGGAGCTGACGTGGGGCCGCCCGCAACCGGCGTGGGATGCGCTGCGCGCGATTCGTCCAGACAGCATGGCGGCGGTGATGTGGGAGGAATTCGGTGAACGCGCCTACAGCGAGGAGCGCTGGTCGCTCGCGCGTGACGCATTCACGGCATCGCTCTCGGCACGCCGGTCGCCAGCGGTGGCGTTGCGCGCGGCGGCAGCATCACTGAGGGCGGGTTTTCCCACCGACGTTTTTGCATTGGCTCCAATCTCCGACAAGGAGAGCGACGCCGCACGCGCGGGGCGCGAGGTGCTGCCACTTCACGTGAGCGCCCTCGTCGCACTTGGACGCGCCGCGGAAGCAGACGCACTCATCGCCCGGTTCGACCGCTTTCTCGTGCCCGCGCAGCGGATGCGCATGGCGCAGATCGTCGCGACCGCATGGGTGCGCGCGGGCGACCTCGCCAAGGCGCGACAGGCCCTCCGCGCCGCCGGCCCGGAAGCCGACTCCAGTGAAGCGGCCGGCTGGCTCGCGCTGTACGAGGGCCGACTCGGTGCCGCGCGCACGCTGCTGCGCACGTCGCGCGAGCCGAACGCCGACCTCGCGCTCGCCATGGGCATCGTCGCCCGCTCGAAGGGTGAGATGGCCCCCGCGCTCGGCGATGCATTCCTCGCGCTTGCCCGCGGCGACAGCGCTGGCGCATCGGCAAAGTTCGTCGGCGCGGCGAAGCAACATCCCGAAGTCGCGCCCGCGCTCCTGCTGATCGGCGCGCGATTGCGTTTGGCGCGCGCGGACGACGCCATCGTCATCTGGACGCGCATCGTCAACGAGTTTCCCGGCACCCCAGAAGCCGTCGAGGGCGAGCTCGAATGGGCACGCGTGCTCCGGCAACGCGGCGACGTCGCGGGAGCCATCGCACACCTCGAGCACCTCATCCTCAGCGCGCCGCAAAGCGCGCTCCTCCCTCAGGCGCGGCGCGAGTTGGAACTGGCGCGCGGCGCGGTTCCGCCGAGCCAATGATGTCTTGCTTCATTACCGTGCGCCGAGCCGCAGTCGCTGCCGCGCTCCTCGTTGCCGCGCGAACACCACTCGCGGCCCAACGCCTGCTCGTCCCGATGGATGACGGCCAGACGAATCACCTCAAGGCCTACGGACTCACCTACAGCGCCATCAAGACCGGCGTGCAGGCAGAGTGGCTGCTCAACTACCGAGGCGGGTCGTTCCTCCTCCCGGACGTTGCGGAAATGCGCCGGCGCGCGGCGCTCGATGGCATTTCCGTCGAGCCCATCACCGACGCGCAACTTGCAACCCTGCGCCGCGAATTGGCCACCGGCAACATGGAGAGCGTGCCGCTGGAGAAGGCGCCCAAGATCGCCGTGTACACGCCGCTCGAAGCGCAGCCGTGGGACGACGCCGTCACGCTCGCCCTCAAATACGCGGGTATCGAATTCACCCCGATCTACGACGAGCAGGTCGTGCAGGGCGACCTGAGCAAGTATGATTGGGTCCACCTGCATCACGAGGATTTCACCGGCCAGTTCAACAAGTTCCAGCTCGGGTATCGCGATGCGCCGTGGTTCCGCGACATTGTCGGGAAGAACGCCGCCATGGCCAAGCGACTCGGTTTCGCGAGCGTGCCGGGGTTGAAGAAGGACGTGGCTGAGCGCATCCGGGCGTTCGTCGAGCGCGGCGGATTCCTGTTCGCGATGTGCGGCGCCACGGAAACGCTGGAGTTGGCAATCGCGGGCAAGGACGTGGACATCGCCGGCGAGTTCGCCGACGGTTCTCCCATGGACCCCGATGCCGATGCCCGCATGCAGTGGAAGCGGTCGCTCGGCTTCACGAATGCGCATCTCGAGCACTCGCCGTTCGTGAACTCGATGAGCGACATCGACGGCCACCAGGTGAACGTACCCGGACGCCGCCAGCCACTCGGCACGTTCACGCTGTTCAACTTCTCGGCGAAGTTCGATCCCGTGCCGAGCATGCTGGTGCAGGGGCACCGCAGCGTGGTGAACGACTACTACGGCGTGACGACGAGCTTCACGAAGGCCACGCTCAAGCCGGGCAACATCATCCTCGCAACCGAGGAAGGCGCCCCGTGGGTGAAGTACATCCACGGCGACTACGGGAAGGGGACGTGGACGTATCTCGGCGGGCATGATCCCGAGGATCCGCAGCATGCGATCGGGAACCCGCCCACGGACCTGTCGCTGCACAAGAGCAGCCCGGGATATCGGCTGATCCTGAACAACGTGCTGTTTCCGGCAGCCAAGAAGAAGCCACTTAAGACCTAGGAAACAGGGAACAGGGCACAGGGAACAGGGACAGCGGGTCATGGTCTTCCTGTTCCCTGTTCCCTGTTCCCTGCTTCGGTGTATGTTCAGGGGTGCCAGTCCCGGCCCCGAAACCGCCCTCGACGAAGCGCCTCAACGTTGGCGCCGCAGCCGCCATGCGAGCCGCCATCAGGCTCGCCGGGGGCCGCGAGGTGTGCTTCGTCTGCACCCTCGACGAGGACGGCGTCATCCAGACGAGCAGGGTCGTCGCACGCGGGGACGTGGCGAGTGTGCTCGCGCTCCCCGGCTTCGCGCGACAGGGTGAGATGCTGGTGCACAATCATCCGTCTGGGCTCCTGGAGCCGTCTGGAGCGGACTATGACGTCGCGACGCGCATGCACGGGAACGGCATCGGTTTCGGCATCATCGACAACAATGCGAAGCTGCTCTATGTCGTCGTCGAGATCCCGCGCGGGCACACGCGACAGCGGATCAGCCCGGAGTCGATCGCGAACGACCTCGGTCCGGATGGGGCGATCGCGAAGCAGCACACCCGGTACGAGGACCGCGCGAGCCAGCGCGCGATGGCGGAGACGATCGCGCGCGTGTACAACGAGGGCGGCGTGGGCTTGCTGGAGGCAGGCACGGGCGTCGGGAAATCGCTCGGCTACCTGGTGCCCGCGCTGCGATGGGCCGCGGCGAACGGAGAGCGCACGGTGGTCTCCACGAACACCATCAACCTTCAGGAGCAGCTCGTCGGCAAAGACCTGCCATTCCTCGCGCGAGCGCTCAGCGACCAGAAGGTCCGGTTCGCACTGCTCAAAGGTTGGCGCAACTATCTGTGCAAGGCGCGGTTGGAGCAGGCAGTTGGCGGCGCTGCGCAGCTCTTCGAGGACGGCATGGCCGCCGACCTCGCGATGCTCTCGGCGTGGGCGCAGAAGACGTCCGACGGTTCGCTCGCTGACCTGCCCGTTCCGCCGCGCGCGGAGGTGTGGGACGAAGTCGCCGCGGAGCCGGACGTCTGCACGCGAATGAAATGCGAGCACTTCGAGACGTGCTTCGTGTTCGCGGCGCGGCGCCAGGCGGCGGACGCGGACGTCATCGTCGTGAACCATCACCTGCTGCTTGCCGACCTTGCCGTACGCCGCGCCGCGCAAAACTGGGACGACGCCGCGGTGCTGCCCGCGTACGGTCGCCTCGTGATCGACGAGGGGCATCACCTCGAGGACGCTGCGGCGACGCACCTCGGCATCACGGTTACTCGTCGCGCGCTGCAGCGCCTCGTGGGGCGACTCGATCGCCGAGGCCGCGGGCTGTTGCCAGCGCTCGGTATGCGCCTCTCGGCGAGCAGGGACCTCCTCAGTACCGCGAGTCTCGACCTGCTCGAGTCGCGGCTCGCGCCGGCGGTCGCCGGGCTCCGGAACAAGAGCGAGCTGCTCTTCGACATGCTCGACGTCTTCATCGCGGAAGCGGGGCAGCCGGTGGTTCGATTGACGTCGGCCTTTGCGTCCAACCCGATCTGGGCCGCCGGATTGACCCTCGCGCTCCAGGAGACGCTCGGCGAGATCGAGCTGCTGCAACAGGGATTGGTGCTCGTGCGCGAGCGCATCGAGCGAAGCAGCGCGCTCGACGAGCAATTGGCGCCGCTCATGAGCGAACTGCGGTCGGTGACGAGACGTCTTCAGGGCGCCGGTGATGGGTTGCAGCGCGCGCTATCACCCCCGCCGGACGACGACAGCGTGCGCTGGATCGAGGTCCGAGGGCGCGAGCGCATCGTGTCGGTGTCGAGCGTACCGCTCGACCTCGCGCCGATCCTGCGGGAAGACCTGTTCAAGCGACTCGATAGCACCATCGTCACGAGCGCGACGCTCACCGCCTCGACGGGAGACGTGGCGTCGGATGCGGGCCGCTTCGATTTTCTCGCGGCGCGGCTCGGTCTCGACGAGCCCGATGTGCGCCCGACGACCGCTGTCTTTCCGTCGCCGTTCCACTTCGAGACGCAGTCGCTGCTCGCGATTCCGTCCGATGTGCCGACGCCCAACGTGGACCCGGACGGGCACCGGCGAGCGATCACACGCATCGTCCTCGACGTAGCGGCCGCATCAGGCGGGGGACTGTTCGTGCTGTTCACGAGCCATCGCGAGGTACGGCAGATGGCGACCGAGTTGCGATCGCGCGGGACGGAGCGGCGCTGGCCATTGCTCGTGCACGGCGAGGAAAGCCGCGACGAACTCCTCAACCGCTTCCGCGACTCCGGCCAGGCGTTGCTCCTCGGCACCGCGTCCTTCTGGGAAGGCGTGGACGTGCCGGGCGACGCGTTGCGCGGACTCGTGATCGCGAAGCTCCCATTTCGTGTGCCCACGGAGCCGGTGACGGCGGCGCAGTGCGAGGCCATCGAGGCGCGGGGAGGCAACGCATTCTCCGAATACATGCTGCCGCACGCATCGCTTCGCTTGAAGCAGGGATTCGGACGCCTGATCCGGACGAGCACCGATCGCGGCGTGGTGGTGGTGGGCGACGCGCGGATCGTGACGAAGCGCTACGGACGGGGACTGTTGGATGCGTTGCCGCCAGCGGAGAGGGCGATTGGACGCTGGAGTGTCTTGTTGGAGAGGGTGAACAACTTCTATGGGGACGAGAGGACACGAGGGGACGAGAGGGCGAGAGGACGAGAGGACGAGAGCTAGAAGCAGAACCCACCAACGTCATGCCGTTCGGCATCCTCTCGTCCTCTCGTCCTCTCGTCCCCTATCTTTCATGCATGCCACACATCACACCCTCGAAAATCGTCTGCGTCGGGCGCAACTATGCCGCGCACGCCAAGGAACTCGGCAACGACGTCCCGAAGGAACCGCTCATCTTCCTCAAGCCGCCGTCGAGCCTCATCGCGAACGGGGAATCCATTCGTCTCCCAACGGTGTCCAAGCAGGTGGAGTATGAGGGAGAGATCGGCGTTGTCGTTGGCACTCGGCTGCGCAGCGCGACGCTCGCGCAGGCAAGGGCCGCCATTGCGGGCATCGTTGCCGCAAACGACGTGACGGCGCGCGATCTCCAGAAGTCCGACGGACAATGGACGCGCGCGAAAGGGTTCGACACGTTCTGCGCGGTGGGGCCAGTCGGTCCGGTGCCGGAGGATCTCGCCTCGTTGACGGTTACCACCCGCGTCAACGGCTCCGTACGCCAGCAGGGACGCGCGAGCGAGATGGTGTTCGACCTTCCGGCGATCCTGGCGTACATCTCGGGCATCATGACGCTCGAGGTTGGCGATCTGGTCCTTACCGGAACGCCGGAAGGAGTAGGGACCCTCGTGGCTGGCGACGTGGTAGAAGTAGAGATTGGCGGCGCGAGCCGAGTCAGCAACCCTGTCACAAGCGACCACTAGTGCCTCCGTTCGCGCAGCGCTTCGTCACGCTCCCGGAATACCCGCTCGCCAAGATCCCGCAGCGCAAGCGCGATCTGCTGGCGCGCGGCGTAGACGTGATCGACCTGGGCGCTGGCGACGCGGATCTGGCACCGCCGCCGGCAGTGCTGGATCGCATGGCCACGGCGGTGACCGAGCCGGCGTTGAGCCGCTACGGCTTTGGAATGGGCCATGTGCCCTACCGCCAGGCCGTGAGCGCGTTCATGCAGAAGCGCTTCGGGGTGAGCTTCGATCCGATGACCGAGGTCGTGCCGCTCATCGGCTCCAAGGAGGGGATCTCGCACCTTGCGTTCGCCTACATGGAGTCGGATTCGGTGGGGATCATCCCGGAGCCCGGCTACAACGCGTACCAGGGTGGCACCCTGCTCGGGAACGGCGAGGCGTATCGCTATCCGCTACGTCCGCGCACGAAGTTCCTCGTCGAGCTCGACGAGATTCCCGATGACATCCTGAATCGCGCGCGCATCCTGTACTTGAACTACCCGAACAATCCCACCGGCGCGGTTGCACCGGTGGAGTATCTCGAGCGCGTCGTTCGCACCTGCCACGAGCGCGACATCCTGCTCGTGTACGACAACGCCTACTCGGAGATGGCGTTCGACGGTTATGTGCCGCCGAGCATTTTCCAGGTCGAAGGCGCTCGCGAGGTGGCGATCGAGTTCCACTCGCTTTCCAAAACGTACAACATGACCGGCTGGCGCTGCGGCTGGGCCGTCGCGCGACCTGAGATTTCCGAGGCGCTCGCGAAGGTGAAGTCTTTCGTGGACACCGGCCAGTTCATGGCGGTGCAGGCGGCCGGCGTGGCTGCGCTCGCGAGCTGGGAGTCGTTCGTGCCCGGAAACGTCGCGGTGTTCAAGGAGCGTCGCGACGCGGGTGTTACCGCATTCCGCGGGGCGGGCTTCGCGTGCGAGGTGCCGCTTGGGACGATGTATCTCTGGATCAAGCTGCCCGACGGACTTGCCTCCGCCGCATTTGCGGACCGCCTGCTCGAGGAGGAAGGGGTCGTGGTGATGGCCGGTTCCGCGTTCGGTGCCGGCGGCGAAGGGTTTTTCCGGATCTCTTTCATCCAGTCGCCCGCGCGCATTGCCGAGGCGGCGGAGCGCGCTGGGCGCGTGCTCGCGAGCATGATGGCGGGCGTCGCGTGATGGAGCAGAAGCGCTCGCGGGGTCCGTTCCTCGTATCGGTCGCCGTCCACGTCGTGGTGGGCATCGTGATCGCGAACGCGGCCTTTCACTACGGCTACGCGCCCTTCGCGGGCCCGAAGCCGCCGCCCCCGCAGGCCGAGAAGGTCACCTACTTCGGTGTCGCACCGGCAGGCATCGTTGGTGGTGCCGACTCGGCGAGCGCGCCGCCGAAATCCACCACGCCGATTCGCGGTCTCGTCGCTCCAGTTTCGACGCCGACCGTCGTTGCGCCAGCAGGCCCGCCCGTTGGCGGTACCCCCGACGGTGTGGCAGGCGGACGCATGCCTGCCGGTGCCGCGCAGGTCACGACGGGCATCGTGCCGGGCACCCCTGATCCACGCCTGTCACACGACGCGCGCGCGTTCTTCCCTGAGCCGAAGACCCATGCGGAGCGCGTGGACAGTGCGGTGAAGGCGAGCATCTACGCCTACAGCGATTCTGTCGCGCGTGCGATGGCGGCGGCAGGTAGGAAGCCGGGGGACTGGACGTTCGACAAGAACGGCCAGAAATGGGGCATCGATGGCAACAAGATCTACCTCGGCAAGTTCGCGATTCCGAGCGCCGTCCTGGCAGCGCTTCCAATCCGCATCCAGGGGAATCCCGGGGAGGGATTGTCGGACCGCCTTGCGCCCTCACGCCGCGCCGATCTCCTCGTGCACGCCGCCTCGCAGTACCAGGACGCGGAGTTCAAGTCGGCCGTGAAGCGCATTCGCGAACGTAAGGACAAGGAGCGCGCCGAGAAGCAGGCGGCGGATTCGCCGAAGCCGATCGCGTCGAACCCCTGAGTCACAGGCAGCCAGCGCAGGTGCAGATCCGTCGCTTCGCTGGATGACAAAGGACCTGTCGAATCGTGATCGACAGGTCCTTGTTCCATCGTCCCAGCGCGAGCGCGGCTAGTTGATTTCCTGATCGCGCTCGGTAGGCAGCGTTGGATGATTGGCCTCTTCGCTGAACGGCCGGAACACGCCGCAGACCACGCCGAGCACCGCGAAGTCGTCCCTCGGGCCGACCTCGATGGCACGGTCCGCAATATTGGCCGGCTCGAGGACGATCGTCGCCCCCCGGTGCGTCATTGTCTTGACGGTGGCGTCCTCGCCAAGGCGCGCGGCGACGATGTCGCCGTCCTTCGCGCGCGACGAAGGGGACACGAGCACATAGTCGTCGTGAAAGATGCCCCGCCCAATCATCGACTCTCCCTTGATGCGAAGGAAGAACACGTCGTCGCTCGGGAGAAAGCGCCGGTCGAGCGTGATGAAGCCGAGTCGGTGATCGGGCAGCAGGGCCGGCTCACCAGCGTGCACGCGGCCGTAGTACGGAACGGGCTGGGTACTGGCGTGCCCGGAGTGCCCGACGATGCGAACGCCTCGCGACCGAGACTGGTCACGCTCGATGAAGCCCTTTTGCGAGAGCGAGCCGAGGAGGTCGCTGACCGTCTTCGTCGACTTGATGCGAAACTTCTTCGCAATCTCGCGAATGCTGGGCTGGTACGTGTTCTCCGCGAGGAAGTCGATCAGGTAATGGTAGACCCGACGTTCCAGTGGCGTGAGCGGTTCTGTCATTTGTCATCACCGGCATCACAATTTTTACCGACCAGGCTGAGGCGGCGCCCGATTCCGTGCAACTTCCGGGCTAATGTACGTACTGGGGCGCAAGAAGCAACAGCAGGTTCACGCCGCTCTGTATACATCGCGTCAGCGCAGCTGGGCCAGCGCCTGGTCGAGACGAGCCAGCGCGCGCGCGCGCCCGAGCAACAGGAGCACGTCAAAGATGCCGGGACTGGCACTTTGCCCGGTGAGCGCCACGCGCAGCGGCTGAAAGATCTTGCCGGCCTTTTCGCCCATCCCGAGGCGCTCGGCCAGCTTTCGGAGCGACTCCTCCATCACGTCGGGGGCCCAGGTCGTGACTGCCTCGAGTGCATTGCGGACGTCGCGCAGCAGCGCTGCGGTGCCCGCGCGATCCTTCCACTGCTTGGCCACCGCGTCAGCGTCATACGTGATGTCCGCCTGGAGGTACGGTGCCGATTGCGCCACGAGCTCGTCCACCGTACGCGCGCGCACCCTCAGGAGCTCGAGCAGGGTGGTGAACCACTCCCGCCGCTCCGCCAACTCGGCCTCGGTGATGAGTCCCGCCTTCGCCAGCGCGGGCGCGACGAGCGCCGACAGCTCGTCCAGTGAAAGCCGATTGAGGTGTTGCCCGTTCATCCAGTCCAGCTTCTTCGTGTCGAAGATCGCGGCCTTCGTCTGCAGCCCCTTCGTGTCGAACCGCTCGACCATGTCCTCGAGCGACATGACCTCGACGTCATTGCCAGGCGACCAGCCCAGCAGCGCGAGAAAGTTCAGCATCGCGTGCGGCAGGATGCCGAGGTGCTGGTAGTCGCCGACGGCGGTTGCCCCATGGCGCTTGCTCAGTTTCTTCCCGTCCGGGCCGTGGATCATCGGCAGGTGCGCGAACTGCGGCAGCGCGGCGCCGAGCGCCCGGTAGAGGAGGATCTGTTTCGGCGTGTTCGAGATGTGGTCGTCGCCGCGCATCACGACCGTGATGCGCATGGCGATGTCGTCGCTCACGACCGCCATGTTGTAGATCGGCGTGCCGTCCGTCCGCAGGATGATGAAATCCTCGATGTCCTTGTTCGGGAACTCGATCGTCTCGTGGACGAGGTCGTCCCAGCTCGTGGTGCCATCGGGCACGCGGAAGCGGACGGTGAACGGCATGGCCGACTCGAGGCGCCGCGCGATCTCGTCCGCGGACAAGCGATCGCACCGCCGGTCGTATTTGAAGCTGTCCTTGTTCGACTCCGCGGCGGCGCGGCGCTCCCCGAGCTCCTCCTGCGTGCAGAAGCAGCGATACGCGGTGCCGTTCTCGAGCAAGCGCTCGGCGTCCGCGCGATGGCGCGCGACATTGCCGCCTTGAAACTCGACCTCCTCATCCCAGCCGAGGCCAAGCCAGTTCAGCCCCTCGAAGATTGCGCGCGTGCTGTCGTCGGTGCTCCGCGCCTTGTCGGTGTCCTCGATGCGGAGGAGCATCTGTCCCCCGTACTTCCGCGCGTACAGCCAGTTGAAGAGCGCGGTGCGCGCGCCGCCCACGTGCAGGTATCCGGTGGGCGAGGGAGCGAAGCGGAGGCGCGGGACGACAGGCATGGCGAAGGCTCGAAGCGAGACGACGGTGGTCCAAACGCGAAGGCCCGCCGCGAGGCGGCGGGCCTTCTGAGCGGAGAGGGAGGGATTCGAACCCTCGATACCAGTTTCCCAGTATGCCGGTTTAGCAAACCGGTGCCTTCAGCCTCTCGGCTCAGAAGGCCCGCCGCCTCGCGGCGGGCCTTCGCGTTTGGACCACCGTCGTCTCGCTTCG
>JBKJMP010000117.1:0-4522 GCA_046596395.1 Gemmatimonadaceae bacterium | reverse complement strand
GTCGGCCGAGGTCGGCCTCCATCTGGGTCATGGTGGCCCAGATCGCCAGTGAGTCCGCGGGCGTGACGACACCGATAGTCCGGTCGAACGCAACTGGTATCGGGCGTGAGTCGTCCGCCCATGTCTTGATGCCCGGCAGCCAGTACGACGGCCAGTAGCTCTGGCAGTTCGCGTCGGAGCTTGTCGTGCAGACCGGTGTGAATGCCTCGTTGAGATCCACCGTCATCGGGCGGCCCGCAAAGGTGCCCGAGTCGATGACCACCGTGTGGGGCACGAGCAGGACGCGCGCATTCACCGGTACTGTGCCGGCGCCGAGGCGCTGGTACGAGGGGTGATATCGCCGCGTCACCCCGGCGGGGACGTCGACGAAGAACTCGACGCTCGGGCCCGACGTGGTGAACGTCGGCATGCGGAGCGAGAAGGCGCCCGAGAGTGAATCGACTGGCGTCACGAACGACTGGACCGAGTTGCCAGCGCCCGTGCGCGCGGCGAAGACGAGCTCCCTGGGCAGCGCGGCGCCGTCTGCGGTCATGACGAGCCCCGACACCGTCCTCGGATCGACGACCGTGAGTCGCGCCGTCGCCTCGAACTGCCCGTCAACCGCGGCGATGATGTTCACGAACCCGTTCAGCACCGGTCGCACGACCCCCGTCGTCGACACCGAGGCAATGGTGGGATCGGTGCTCCTGTACGTCACCGTCTTGCCGGTGAGCGGATTGCCGTCATAGTCGGTAACCCTGGGGGTCAGCGTGTAATCGACACCGCGCGCGAGCGTTGCCGTTTCCGGCGTGAGCGCGATGACCACTGCCGGCGCGACCTGCGCGGTGATGGTCCGCACAGCGGACTTGCCATCGATGACGCCCGTGACGAGCGCTGCGCCCGCGCTCATGCCGGTCAGCAGTCCGCTTGCAGAGATCGAGACGACCGCCGGATTGCTGCTCGTCCACTGCGGCGCACGGCCAGCGATCGGCTGGCCGTTCAGATCGCGGACGACGAACGCGAGCTGGGCCGTACGCCCCACGAGGAGGCGGGGCTGGATGCTGTCGATGAACAGGCTCGCAACGGGCGCGGCCACGGTGATCGTCGCCGAACCTGCGCGGCCCTCGGCCAAGGCACTGATGATCGCGGTACCCGCGCCCGCGCCGGTCACGGTGCCTGCGCCATCAACGGCGGCCACCGAGGGTGCGCTGCTCGACCACGTGATCGTTCGTCCCGGGAGCACCAGCCCCGCCGACGACCGCGCCGCCGCCGCGAGCCCGACCGTTTCGGCGACGTTCAATGCGTGCTGCGCCGGCGTCACGCTCACGGAGGCGACCGCTTCCGGCTGCACCACGGAGGGTCCCGCCGAGTCCCCACCGCAGGCGAAGGTCACGCCAAGCACGATGACGGCGGCGGTGCGGGACGCTGGCGTCATGGGAGTGCGCTCCGAGCTACCGGTAGTTGCCAAACTGCAGCTGGACGCCGAAGTCCTTGCTCCGGAGCAGCGCCATGGCCTCCTGGAGGTCATCGCGCGACGGCCCGCTCACGCGGACCTGCTCGCCCTGGATCGACGCCTGGATCTTCTTGAGCTTTGCGTCCTTGATGGCGGCGGCGACCTTCTTCGCGGTCTCACCGTCGAGCTCCATCTTGAGCTTCACGTCGCGGCGCACGGTATCGCCTGCGGCCTGCTTCAGTTCGCCGATGTCGAGATTCTTCACCGGTACACCGCGCTTGATGAGCTTCGTCTGCACGATGTCGAAGAGGGCCGTCATCTGGAAGTCGCTGTCGGCCACGAGGGCGATGAGGTTCTCGGCGCGCTTGAAATCGATTGTCGCCTTCGAGCCCTTGAAGTCGTAGCGCTGCGCGACCTCCTTCTGCGCCTGGTTGATGGCGTTGTCAACTTCCTGGAGGTCAACGCCGGTGGTGACGTCGAAGGATGCGGTGGTGGCCATGTGCGGTGACGTGGGTTGGCGGTTGCAGGTCGTCGAAGGGGACAACCGCTCCCGCCGACGCATCATTTTACCCCCTTTCGGCGTATAATGAGAGTCGTCCCGCCCAACCCCCGCTCCCCGCCTCGAATCCGTGTTTCGCCGTCGTTGTGCCATCATGGCCGTATGCGTTGCGGCCCTGAGTGGCTTCCCGCCGACGCCGGCGGGCGCGCAGGAGTTCGTCCGACAGCGTTTGCTCGTCCACAATTTCGACGGCGGAAAGGGCGATCTCGGCCGCCGGGTTGCCGATGCGGTCTCCGATGCCATTGATGGGCGGAAGGGGCGAGAGCTCACCGTCGTTGACCGCTGGACGATGCTGCAGGAGCTGCAGCAGGCGGGCTTCAACGCCGACAGCGTGCTCATGACATCCGAGATTCTGGGCCAGACGCGTCACCATCGCGCGGACGAGTACGTGACCGGCCAGGCCATCTCCACGACCGGCAGGGCGTTACGCCTCGATGGCGCCCTGATGATGACCCGCGACTCCAGCGTGCGGCAGCCAATCGGCGTAGCCGAGCAGCGCAATGTCAGGGCGGCTGCCGACGCGTTCGCCGCGGAGTTGATCCGGGCGCGCGCGCAACTCGTCCCGGTGCGCCGCTGCGAGAACGCGCTACGTGCCGGCGACGCGCGCGCGGCGGCGACGGCGGCCCGCGAGGGCATCGCGGCTTATCCGCGCGCGTCGATCGCGCGGGCGTGCCTGCTGCGCGCGAACACGGCACTCGGCCAACCGCCCGAGTCGCTGCTCGTCGTCGCCCGCGCCATATTGGCGATCGACTCGACGAGTAGCCATGCCTGGGAAGTGACGGCGCGCGCCCACGACGAGATCGGCGACGGCGTGAACGCGGGCGTCGCGTGGACGACCGTCGCCCGCTTGCAGGCGACCGATCCCGAGGTCGTCTCGCGGGTGGTGTCGGCATTGATGCGCGACGGCAATCCGGCGCTCGCGGCACCGATCATCACGCGCGCCACGACCGATCGTCCCGAGGACGAGCACCTCGCCGGCCTGCACTGGCGCGTGCTGCTGGCCATGGGCGACTGGGTCGCGGCAACGAAGGTCGGCGAGGCGCTGCGCAAGCTTTCTCCGATTTACGAGACGCAGCCCGACTACTTCGCGCGGATGACTAGCGCGTACCGCAACGCATCGCTCCCGTACCGCGCCATCGCCACGGCCGCCGAGGGGGTGTCGTTGCATCCGGGGGACGCGGAACTGTACCTCCTTTACACGCAGCTCGTGACCACCGAGGGCGACTCGGCGCTCACGCGCGGTCTCGCCCGCTTTCCGGCGAACGGCAGGCTGCTCGCGCTCGATGCGCAGACGCGTCGCCGCCGCGGCGACATGCAGGGCGCGCTGGAGTCCACGCGGCTCGCGATCACGAGCGACTCCACGCTGAAGCGCGGATACATCCAGCTCGCGCAGGCGTATCTCGATGTCGCGCAGCCGGACAGTGCGCTCGGCGTGCTTCGAGCCGGTCTTCGCACCGCCGAGGATTCTGCGGTCGTGGGGCAGTTCGCGCTCGCGCGCGGCAACGCGCTCTATCGTGCTGCGAACGGAACGAAGAAGCGCGGCGACTTCGAGGTCGCGCTCCGCTACTTGAAGCTCTCGAAGGAACTCGCGCCATCGGCGAATGCCGGCTTTCTCGTTGGGTCGGCCGCGTTCGGCGTCGCGCAGCTCGCCGCTACGGAGTTACCGGCGACGAAGAGCTGTCCGCTGGCCACGCTCGCACAGGTGAACCTGGTGATCGCGGAAACGGAACTCGCCATCCATGGTGCCGTGGCTCCTGACGCGGCGAAGCAGTTCCTGGAGTACGCGGGACAACTGCATCCGTACGTGGACGCGCAGGTCAAGCTGCTGTGCAGCTGAAGCCCTAGCCCAGGTACGACTCGAGCGCACGCGCGCGGCTGACGTGCCGCAGCCGCGACAGCGCCTTCTCCTTGATTTGCCGCACCCGTTCGCGCGTGATGCCAAGCAGTGACCCGATCTGCTCGAGCGTCATCGGCTCCTCGCCGTCGAGACCAAAGTAGAGCCGGAGAATCTTGGACTCGCGCTCCTTCAGGTGCGCCAGCGCCTCCTCGATCGACTCTGTGAGCGCCTTCTCGAACGTGAGCTCGTCCGGCGTCGGGTTGAGATTGTCGGGCAGGTAGTCGAGCAGCCGGTTGTCCTCGCCCGGCGTCATCGGCGCATCGAGCGACAGGTGCGTCTGCGAGATCGACATCGTCTTCGCAACTTCCTCTTCCGTGATGTCCATCCCCTCGGCGATCTCGGCGTGCGTCGCCTCTCGGCCGAGTTCCTGGAGAAGGAAGCTCGCGCGCTTGCCGATGCGGTGCAGCGTGCCAGCGCGATTCAGCGGCACGCGCACGATGCGGCTCTGTTCCGCCAGCGCCTGGAGAATCGCCTGCCTGATCCACCATACGGCATACGAGATGAACTTGATCCCCTTCGTCTCGTCGAACTTGTGCGCGGCGCGGATGAGTCCGAGGTTGCCCTCGTTGATCAGGTCGGACAGCGACACGCCCTGATTCTGGTACTTCTTCGCGACGCTGACGACGAAGCGCAG
>JBKJMP010000087.1:0-9922 GCA_046596395.1 Gemmatimonadaceae bacterium | reverse complement strand
ATGAATCCTGCGGCGCCGGCACCGGATGAGCGCTTCATCCTCGAATTCGCCTCCCTCGGCACCGATCCCAATTCGTACGTGATCGCGAACGTTGACTTCATCAGAGTCGCGCCCGCGCCAGCAACGAGCGCGTCGAACGACACCCTGACGATTTGCGACCACCCGTCCGGCACCACGGCGGCCGAAACGTGCGTCAGCACGGTGGGCGGCATCGGCGCGACCATATTGGCGCTCCGCACCGCGATTCCCACCACCGATGTGGACGCTCGGGTGAACATCAACTTCGCGTCGCTCGGCCTCACGGATACCACCTACTCCGCCGCCAGCGGCGACGGCAAGTGGATCACATTCGGCGAGGGCAACAAGCGTCCGGTCGCACGCAACTTCATCCTGCAGGATGACGGGAGCCGTCCGAACTACTACACCTATGCGTCACCGTCGCTGAACATTCTGGACCTCATGACCAATGCGTCGGACCAGGTGTTCGGTGTGGCCTTGGACAAGACGGGCAAGACCATCGGCGTGCACGGCACCGAGACCGCGTTCTCCGCGGTGACACAGCCCTTCACGCAGCGGTTGCAGGGCAAGAAGTCCACGTTCGCGACGGGCGCGGGCATCGCGTTCCACCCGAATGCCGACGGGACGTCCACGCCGCAGGCCAGCCGGCTCGCCTTCGTCGCGTCGAACAATGGATCCATCGAGGCGGTGGACATCGCGTCCTATGATTTCCAGCGCGGTGCCCTCGCCACGAAGTTCAACCTGTACGGACCGCTCCGCGCCTCGCTTCCCTTCCCGGGCGATCCCGCGGGTGTGGTGCTGAAGCTCTTCGGATTGTCAACGAAGGGGTTGGTGGTCGTGGACGTGACCGCAGCGGATCTCCTCCCCGGACCCTGATCCGCACCCGGTTGCGCATTGACGGATGATGCACCGAACGGCGGAAACGAAGACTCGTTTCCGCCGTTCGTGACATCCGGCGCAACCGTGCGCCGGCGGTTGCCTGCATCTCTCGGCTGATCACTATGCCTTTGTTCAAGCGCAGTTCATCGCAGCGATGCTGTTACCATTGTTCTGATCGTGGCTGACTACGCATTGCACTCAATCTCCCTCGCACGCACATGCTCCGCTTCACCACCGCCGGCGAGTCGCACGGCCCGTCCCTGATCAGTGTTCTCGAGGGCATGCCCGCTGGTGTTCCCCTTCTCGCTGCGCAGGTGGACGCCGATCTGGCGCGGCGCCAGCAGGGGTACGGTCGCGGGCGGCGCATGCAGATCGAGCGCGATACCGTCGAACTGCTCTCCGGTGTGCGCGCCGGCGAGACCATCGGCAGCCCGATCTCCATGCTCATTCGCAATCGTGACTGGAAGAACTGGGAAGAGATCATGGATCCCGCACCGCGCGATACCGACGCGGATGGCGCGCTGCGCCGCCGCGCCGTGACGCGGGTGCGTCCTGGGCACGCCGACCTCACCGGCATCCTCAAGTACGATCGCGACGACGCACGCGACATCCTCGAGCGCGCCTCGGCGCGTGAGACGACCGCACGCGTGGCCGCCGGGGCCATTGCACGACGCCTGCTCGCGGAGCTCGGGGTAACCGTCGCCAGCCACCTCGTGCACCTCGGCGGTGTGGACGCCGTGCGGCCCGCAGAGCTGCCCGCCGACCTGAACGAAGCCGCGGACGCCTCGCAGCTCCGCACCCTGGATGCGGCGGCCGAAGCGGCGATGATCGAGCGGATCGATGCCGCGAAAAAGGAGGGCAATACGCTTGGCGGGGTGTGCGAGGTGATCGTCACCGGCTTGCCGGTGGGCCTGGGCTCACACGTCTCGTGGGACCGCAAGCTCGATGGCCGCCTCGGTGCGGCGATGATGTCCATCCCGGCGGTGAAGGGGGTGGAGATCGGGATGGGTTTCGCCGCCGCCCGCGTGACAGGCGCCGAGGTGCACGATGAGATTTCCCTCGCGCCGGGGCGGATTCGTGCCGGCACCGTCCGCCGCCCCACGAATAATGCGGGCGGCCTGGAGGGCGGCATGACCACCGGCGAGCCCCTGGTGGTGCGCGTCGCCATGAAACCAATCAGCACGCTGATGCGGCCGCTGGCCACCATCGACGTCGCGACTGGCGCCGCCGCAAAGGCCACCGCCGAGCGCAGCGATGTCACGGCAGTTCCCGCCATGGGCGTGATCGCGGAGGCGATGGCAGCCCTCGTACTCGGCAGCGCGATGCTGGAGAAGTTCGGCGGCGACTCGCTCGGCGAAGTTCAACGGAACCTCGATGGCTACCTTTCGCACCTCGCTGAGCGGCTCAGCGGCTGATCCCTCGCACCCGCACATCATCCTCGTCGGGCTGCCCGGATCCGGGAAGAGCACCGTGGGGGCGATGTTGGCGCGCCGGCTGAGCCGCACCTTTCTCGACTTCGATGTGGAGATCACGCGGCGCCAGGGCATGACCGTCGCCGAGATCTTTGCGCAGTTCGGGGAAGCGCATTACCGGGAGCTGGAGCGGAACCTCACGGCAGAGGTTGCCGAATTCGGCGGGATGGTGCTCGCGCCGGGTGGGGGGTGGATGTCGCTTCCCGAAACCGTCGCCCTGCTGCACCCAGTGGGCGGTGGGGGGGCGAGACTTGTTTACCTGTCGATTTCGCCGGAACGGGCGATTGAGCGCATGGGATCGCGACGGTCCACGCGGCCGTTGCTGCAACGCCCCGATCCCCGTGGCGAGCTGGAGCGCCTGCTGGAAATGCGCAAGGCGGCGTATGAGACTGCCGACATGTTTGTGAATGTGGAACGCCTTGATCCACAACGGGTTACGGATCGGATTGTTGCGCTTCTCACGCCCTGATAGCCGTCGCCCTGGGCCAGAATCGCGTCGCGCGGTTGACTCCCCCACTACCTTAGAGCGATTATCGCCGCCAACACGCCGTCCCGGCGCGTGATTGCGTGTCGAACGAGAGACAACGACGCCGGCCGGCGCACGATGGTTCGTCATAGCTGCGACGACGGCTGCACGAGGCAGGGCGAGGAGCCATGACTATGCGCGTTCTTGGACCACATGAGAGGGGCCGCTTTGCCACCGAGGCGTGGGGGCATCTGCTGGCGCTTGCCGGTGCCGGAGCGCTCAACCCCGCGGAGCTCGAGCAGGTGATCGAGCGTGCCATGCTCCAGTTCGACGGACGCATCGCCCTCGACGACTTGCGGGCAATGATGGAAGGAGCCGGCTTCGAGGATCCCGGCGCCGCGGCGGATACCCAGACCGTTCACTGAGAGAAATGGCAGCGAAAAAAACCGTCACCAAGCGCAAGGCGGCAGCGAAGAAGCGCTCGCCCGGCAAAGTCGCAAAGGTCGCCGTGAAAAAGGCGGTTGGCCGCAGCCGGAAAGCGGCCATCGTGGAGGAGGAGTATCCCGACGAACCTGCGGGAACGACGTCGCTCGTCATCGTCGAGTCGCCGGCCAAGGCCAAGACCATCGGGAAGTACCTGGGTCGCGGATACCGCGTGAAGGCGACCGTTGGCCACATCATGGACCTGCCCGAGAAGAAGCTCGGCATTGACATCGAGAACGGCTTCGAGCCGGACCTCGTGCCGATTCCCGGGAAAGAGAAGACCATCGCCGACATCAAGAGCGCGGCGAAACTCTCGAAGGAAGTCTTCATCGCGACCGATCCTGATCGCGAGGGTGAGGCGATCGCATGGCACGTGGCCGAGCAGATCCGGCCGAAGCGTGGGGTGTCCAACATTCCCGTGCGGCGGGTGCTCTTCCACGAGATCACGAAGGACGCCGTCCAGCTCGCGATCCAGCAAGCCGGCGTGATCGACGACAAGAAGGTCGAGGCACAACAGGCGCGGCGCGTCCTGGATCGCCTGGTGGGTTACAAGGCGAGCCCAGTGCTGTGGAAGACCGTCAAGAAGGGGATCTCCGCGGGGCGGGTGCAGACCGTCGCGCTGCGTCTGATCGTGGAGCGCGAGCGCGACATCCGCGCGTTCACCCCCGTGGAGTACTGGTCGGTGGAGGCGTTGCTCGAGAAGACGGGCCAGCGCTTCACGGCGAAGCTCCACCAGATCGACGGTAAGAAGGCGGAAATTCGCAACGAGAGTGAGGCATCGCGCATCCTCTCCGATCTCGAGGGGCGCAGGAGCTTTGGCGTGACGGAGGTGAAGCGCCGCGAGCGTCGCAAGAATCCGTCGGCGCCGTTCACCACCTCCACGCTCCAGCAGGAAGCGGCGAAGAAGCTGTCGTTCGGCTCCAAGCGCACGATGCGCGTTGCGCAGGACCTGTACGAGGGCATCGACATCGGACCCGAGGGCGCGGTCGGCCTGATCACGTACATGCGTACCGACTCTACGCGCGTGGCGGAGTCGGCGGCCACGCATGCACGCGAGTACCTGCGCACGCTGTTTGGCCAGGAGTTCCTTGCCGACAAGCTCCAGCTCTACGAGAGCGGAAAGGCGAAGAACACGCAGGACGCGCACGAGAGCGTGCGCCCCACGGATCCGACGCGCCGGCCCGATGACATCCGCAAGTACCTGAGCCCCGACCAGTACAAGCTGTACCAGCTCATCTGGCAGCGCTTCATGGGCTCGCAGATGGCGCCCGCGGTGTTTGATACGACGACGGTGGACTTCGACATTCCGTCGAAGGAGCAGCCGCACATCGGCCGCCGCAGCTACCTGTTTCGCTCTACGGGCAGCATCATCAAGTTCCAGGGATTCCTCGCGCTCTATCGCGAGGCGCGTGAGGAAGGCGACTCGAAGGCGCTCGAGGACGAGCAGGCATTGCCGGTGATCGAGGTGGGCGAGGACATTCCCGTCCACGCCATCACACCCGCACAGCACTTCACCGAACCGCCGCCGCGCTTCTCTGAAGCGAGCCTGGTCAAGGAGCTGGAGCGCCTCGGCATCGGGCGTCCGTCCACGTACGCCAGCATCATCAGCGTGCTCGCCGACCGGCGCTACGTGAACCTCGAGCAGCGCCGGTTCTTCCCGACCGAGCTTGGCGAGACGGTCGAGAAGGTGATGGTCACACAGTTCCCCGGCATCTTCAACGTGGACTTCACGTCGGGGATGGAGCTGGAGCTCGACAAGGTCGAGGAAGGGGAAATGGGATGGCGCACGGTGCTCCAGGATTTCTGGGGACCGTTCGACCTGTCGCTGAAGAACGTGCAGTTCGGCGCGCTGATCGCCGTCGCGCACGATCTCTCTGCACTCGAGCATGAGCGCTGCCCGGACTGCGGCGGTCGCCTCGAGCCGCGCGGAGGATTCTTCGGGCCATTCCTCGCCTGCGAGAATCATCCCAAGACCTGCAAGTACACACGTCCGCTCAAGGGCGAGAAGGCAAAGCCGAAGATGACGGACATCCCGTGTCATCTCTGCGGTGCGCCAATGGTCGTGCGCCAGGGACGCAGCGGAGAGTTCCTTGGCTGCAGCACATTTCCGAAGTGTCGCGGGACGCGCTCGATGCCAACGGGCGTCTTCTGCCCGAAGGACGGAGGCGAGCTGGTGGAGCGCCGCTCGAAGAAGCGCGGTACCGCGTTCTACGCATGCTCCAACGAGACGTGCGATTTCGTCGCGTGGAACAAGCCTGTGGCCGAGAGCTGCCCGGAGTGCAGCTACCTGGGCGCCGAGATGAAGTTCAGCAAGGCGCGCGGGGATTTCCGGAAGTGCCTCAAGTGCGGCAACGAATGGGATGCGCCTGCACCTGCGGAGCCGGTGGAGGCGCTGGCCGGCTAGCCGCGCCCGTCACCGGGGGGCGATTGGTTCGAGCGCGAGCGCCGCGCGCACGCGTCGCACGAACTCCGCGCCCTCGAATGGTTTGTTGAGGATGCGTTCGGGCGGCACGGGAAGCGCGACGGAGGCCGTGCCGCTCACGTCGCCAGTGGCCAGCAGGGCTGTGGCGGCGAGGGACGGACGCTCACGTTCGAGCCACCCAAGCAGCGCGGCGCCGTCCATCTCGCCCGGCATGCGGAGGTCGGACACCACGAGGTCCACGGATTCGCGCAGCAGCACGTCGCGCGCCTCCACCCCGCTGGCGACGGCGATGGTGTCGATGCCCGCGCGGTGGAGCAGGCGGCGCTGGATCTCGCGAATCGCCGGCTCATCGTCCACCACGAGCACGCGCTGACGGCGCGGCAACGCCGCAGCGATCACGGGTCGCTTTGAATCAACGGCAGGCGCTTCGACGATGCGCCGCGTCTCGAGGCGGGCCCGGGCTTCAGGGACATCGGCGTCGCCGCTCACGGGCGAGAGATCCAGCGTCATCGAATTTCCTTTCCGGAGCGTCATGGTGAAGCGTGCGCCGCGCGGCCGGCAATTCGATGCCGAGACAGAACCGCCGACTTCGCCGAGGAAGCGCTGCACGAGGACCAGGCCGAGGCCAGTCCCCTTGCCAGTCTCCTTAGGCAGGCACCACGGCAGGGGCGGAGACTCATGTCCCAGAGTATCGGCACGACCGGCGGCATTCGGCACGCGGCGCGGTATATCTTTGGAGCATGACGACCGCATCCGCCACGCCTTTCGCGCCCGTCCATGTCGTCGGGGGAGGGCTGGCCGGTTCCGAGGCCGCGTGGCAACTCGCGCAGCGCGGCCACGACGTCATGCTCCACGAGATGCGCCCCGTGCGCGGCACCGAGGCGCACAAGACGGAACGCCTCGGTGAGCTCGTGTGCTCCAACACGTTCAAGAGCACGGAGACGTCGAACGCCCACGGGCTCCTCAAGGCGGAGATGCGCCTGCTGGGCTGCATGATCCTCGAGTGCGCCGATGAGGCCCGCGTGCCCGGCGGCAGCGCGCTCACCGTGGATCGCGACGTCTTCTCGGCGGCCGTCGATGCGCGCGTGTCCGCGCATCCGCGAATCACGGTGGTGCGCGAGGAGATATCGGCGCTTCCATCTCCCGGAATCATCGCGACGGGTCCGCTCACGTCCGATGACCTTGCCGCGGCCATTCGCGCGCGCCTCGGCGTCGATGCACTGGCGTTCTACGATGCGATCGCGCCGATCGTCGCCTACGACTCGATCGATCACGACGTCGTCTTCCGCGCGTCGCGCTACGGCAAGGAGACGATGGAAGGGGAGGCCGACGGGGCATATCTCAACTGCCCGATGTCCCGCGAGCAGTACGAGTCGTTCATGGACGCGCTCACCCAGGCGGACCAGGCCGCGACGCATCAGTTCGACGCGGTGCCGTATTTCGAGGGGTGCATGCCGGCCGAGGAGATGGCGCGCCGAGGGCGGGAGTCGCTGCGCTTCGGTCCGATGAAGCCCGTGGGACTCGTGGATCCGCGCACGGGTCGCGAGGCGTATGCCATCGTGCAGCTACGCATGGAGGACCGCGGAGAGCGCATGTGGAACCTCGTCGGATTCCAGACGCGACTGCGCTATCCCGAGCAGCAGCGCGTATTCCGGATGATTCCGGGGCTGGAGCAGGCGGAGTTCCTGCGTTTCGGCTCCATTCACAGAAACTCGTACCTGAATGCGCCCGCGTCGCTCGCGCCGCACCTCGCCCTCCGTGATGATCCGGCAACGCTGTTCGCCGGGCAGCTCACCGGCGTCGAGGGATACACGGAGAGCACGGCGACGGGACTGCTCGCGGGCATCAACCTGTCGCGACTCCTCGCTGGCGACGAGCCCGTCGTGCCGCCGCCCACCACGATGCTCGGCGCGCTCTATCGCTACCTGCGCGAGGCGGACCCACGGCACTTCCAGCCGATGAACGCGAACTTCGGCCTCGTCGATGAGCTGGGGAAACGCGTGAAGGACAAGCGCGCGAAGAAGGAGCAGCTCGCCGCGCGCGCGCTCGAGCACATGGCCGCGTGGCGCGACGAATTGCTGCTCGCCACCGGAGTGCGAGCGTAGCGCCGATGTCGCGCGCGACCGATGCGGCTGCGGCCGAGGCGCGTGCGGCGGCCACGCCGCCCGACGTGGACGAGTATCTCCGGCATCTCGCGAAGGAGCGGGACGTCTCTCCGCACACGGTGAAGGCGTACGAGCGTGATCTCTTCGAGTTCGTGTCATACCTCAACCAGTCTCACGGGACTGCGGGGTGGACGTGGGAAGGGGTGGACCGCCTCGCGATGCGCGGGTTCCTCGCGCAGCTCTCGCGGCGCGGCGTCGGGAAGCGGACGATCGCGCGGACACTCTCTGGCGTGCGGAGTTTCTACCGCTGGATGCATCGCAATGAGATGGTCGAGGCGAATCCCGCGCGCGCGGTGGGCGCCCCGAAGCAGGACAAGTACCTGCCGGGCTATCTCGACCGCACGCAGATCGAGCTGCTGTTCCAGATGGCGGAGCTGCGCGCGATGGAGGGCGGCTTCGTGGACGTCCGCAACCTGGCGATCCTCGAACTGTTCTACTCCACGGGCATGCGACTGTCCGAGCTCCAGGGGCTGAGCCGCGGGGACCTGGATCTCGTGAGCCAGCAGGTGAAGGTGCGGGGCAAGGGGCGGAAGGAGCGCATCATCCCCGTGGGGGACCAGGCAATGCTCGCCCTGCGCAACTACGAGTCGAAGCGCGACGAGCTGCTGCGAAACGTCGGGGCAAAGGGGGAGCGTGCGCCGTACTTTCTGGCTCGGACGGGAAAGCGCATCGGCGTACGCATGGTCCAGAAGGTGGTCACGGCATTTCTCGCCGAAATCGACGAGGATGCGGGGCTGTCGGTGCATTCCCTCCGCCACACGTTTGCCACCCATCTGCTCGACAACGGGGCGGACCTGCGGGCGGTGCAGGAGCTTCTGGGGCACGCGTCGATCTCGACGACCCAGATTTATACGCACACCAGTGTGGAGCGTCTGAAACAGGTTTACGAGCGATCGCATCCTCGGGCATGAAGATCGCTTGAGCACGCCTCATGTCCTCAGTGCGAGCGTAACCGGTGCGAGTCGAAGTCATTCCCCTGATCCTTGGCGCCATCGTGGCGCTCGTCGGGCTGGCGATTCTCGCCGATGCCTGGATCCCCGAGTCCTTCTCCATTGGGAAGGAACGCCGCCGCCAGGTTCGAAGCGAGCGCAGCCTCGGCGGTGAAGCGTGTATCGGTCTCGCCATCCTGTGCATGGCGGCAGCGCTGATCGGACGGGACACGTGGAGCTACGGCACGGTGGCGGTGCTGGCGGGCTCCGTGTTGTTCGTCATCGGCGTGTACGCGAACCGCACGTACCTTCGCGACCGCATCGTGAACCGGGGTGCGCTGCGCCGGACCACGTCAGATACGCCGCCCGAGCGCGAGCCGCGCGGAAAATGAACGATTGGGGTCAGAGTCGGTGTGGTTTTGGGGTCAGAGTCGAAGTGAACCGACTCTGACCCCAATTCACACCGACTCTGCCCCCCCTGCCACTAGATTTCGTCCATGGAAAGAATTCGTGCAACGACCATTCTCGCCGTACGTCGCGGCGGGGCGGTGGCCCTCGGCGGCGACGGGCAGGTCACCGTCGGCGACACGGTCATGAAGGCCAAGGCGAACAAGGTCCGCGCCATCGGCGACGGCAAACTGCTGGCCGGCTTTGCCGGCTCCGCCGCTGACGCCCTGACGCTCTTCGAGAAGTTCGAGGAGAAGCTGCAGCGCTATCCCGGCAACGTGCCGCGCGCGGCTGTGGAACTGGCGAAAGACTGGCGGAGCGATCGCGTGCTCCGCCGGCTCGAAGCGCTCCTCGTGGTGGCGAGTGCCGCGCACGGCTACATCATCTCGGGCACCGGTGAACTGATCGAGCCGGATGATGGCATTCTCGCGATCGGCTCGGGCGGCGGATATGCGCTCGCCGCCGCGCGAGCGCTCGCGGCCAGTACCGACCTCACGGCGGCCGACATCGTGCGGAAGAGCCTCGGCATCGCCGGTGAGATCTGCGTCTACACGAACACGAACATCACCGTGCTCGAGCCGACGTCCTGACGGATCCACGGCGCGGGCGCGCCATCTGATCGGTTCGGCAGTGTTCGCGAC
>JBKJMP010000058.1:0-9590 GCA_046596395.1 Gemmatimonadaceae bacterium | reverse complement strand
GAGGAGCAGAAGCCCAACGGCGTGTCGCGAATCGTCGTTGCGCGCGTGTTCCCCCACACGCCGGCCGAGATGGGCGGGGTACTCGAGGGAGACGTGATCGTGAAGGTGGACGCGATGCCGGTCACGGGCGGCACCCCGATCGACAGCGTTTCGAATGCGCTGCGGGGTATCAAGGGAACGACAGTGAACGTGGTCTACGCCCGCCCAGGGGTGCCCGAGCCGATCAAGCTGTCTTTCGTGCGCGCAACCGTGCACGTGCCGGCGGTGCTCTACTCCACCATGATCGGCGACCAGGTGGGCTACATCCCGCTGCAGACGTTCAACGAGAACACCGCGGAAGAAGTGCAGGCAGCGGTGACAAAGCTCATCTCGCAGGGTGCGAAGGGGCTCGTGCTCGACCTGCGCAATAATGGCGGCGGCATCGTCGAGCAGTCGCTGGCGGTGAGCTCGCTCTTCCTGTCGAAAGAGCAATCGATCGCCACCATCAAGGGCCGCAACATGGCTGACGAGGTGCTCCGCGCCTCCAGCGAGCAGAGCCCTTCACAGCCGCCGCTCATCGTCCTCACCGACGGTGGCAGCGCTTCGGCGAGCGAGATCGTCGCCGGTTCGCTCCAGGATCACGACCGCGCGCTCGTCCTCGGCACGACGAGCTTCGGCAAGGGGCTGGTGCAGTCGGTGTTCCCGCTCGACGGCGGCTACGCGCTCAAGATCACCACGGGCAAGTGGTATACGCCGGCCGGACGCAGCATCCACCGCGAGCGGAAGCTCGTCGATGGCCGCCTGGTGGAAGAGCGCCCCGATTCGTTGGAAACCGAAGCGGAGAAGAAGTCGAAGCCGGTCTTCAGGTCGGATGCTGGACGCGTGATCTACGGCGGCGGCGGCATCACCCCCGACGTCATCGTCCCGGACGACACGCTCGCCACGGCGGAGCAGAATTTCTACCGCGCCATGGCTCCGAAGGCGCAGGCGTTCGTCACCACCTTGAACGCCTATGCCTTCGAGCTCAAGTCGTTGGCAAAGCCGAACTTCGTCGTCACGGCGGCGTGGCGCACCGAGCTGAGGCAGCGCCTCGTGAAGGCGGGCGTGGAGATCGAACCGAAGCACGAGGCGGTTGCCGGCAAGTTGCTCGACCGTGAGCTCGACCGGCGCGTCGCGCGCCTGGTCCTGGGGGACGCGGGTGCGAAGCTTCGCAACCTCGCCGACGACCACCAGCTCACGCGTGCGGTAGCCCTCCTCACGACCGCGCGCTCGCAGAATGCGCTGCTGGCCGCTGCGCTGACGGCGTCGAGCTCGGCCCGGGTGCCGGAATCGAAGAAGTAGGCGCGCGCGCGCGTTGACCGGGCCCGTCGCGCACTCCATCGTCGTTCCCCGAACGGCGCGCTATTACACGCTCGGCCCGACGCACGGGTTTCCGCGCGAAGTGTGGTTCGTGATTCACGGGTACGGTCAACTCGCGGGCCGCTTCATCCAGCACTTCGCGCCGCTGGATGACGGTACGCGGCTGATCGTGGCGCCCGAGGCACTCAATAGGTACTACCTCGATTCCATTCCCGAGCGCCGCCACCAGAGCGCTCCGCGCGTCGGGGCCACGTGGATGACACGCGAGCACCGTGACGCCGAGATCGAGGATTACGTCGCCTACCTGGAGCGGGTGGCGACGGAAGTTCGTCAGCACCTCGCGGGCGCATCGCCACGCATCGTCACCCTCGGCTTCTCGCAAGGGACGGCGACGTTGAGCCGCTGGATCGTGTCCAGTGAGATGCGCGCGGACCACGTGGTCCTGTGGGGCGGCTCCATCGCTCCCGAGCTGGAGCTCTCCGCGTGGGAGGACGGGCTGCGCGGCGCGCGGATTACGCTGGTCGCGGGCGAACAGGACGAATTCGCCACGCCAAAGGTGATTGCGGCAGAGGCCGAGCGACTCTCATCCGCCGGCGTTGCCTACTCGCTTCAGCGGTATCCCGGCGGTCACGCCATCGATGGCGCGGCGCTGGAGGCGCTGTCAGCGAGCCTCATGGGGCACTGACCGGGGCTACTTGCGCTTGTCGTCGCGGAACCGGTCGATCTCGCGCCGGTCACGCTTCGTCGGTCGGCCTTTCTCCTCGTATACGAACGCGGCGGGAGCCATCCGCAACTGCTCCGAGAGGCGTGCGCGACTCGCGAGACTCGCCGGCGTCTCTTCGTAGAGCGTTGCCGCGACGCTCGCTGGCCCCCGGCGTTCGGACAGGCCGCGAACGACGAGGATGTGCTCGTAGGGCCCGAGTCGCACGCGAACCTCGTCGCCCACGCCGATCAGCTTCGCGGGCTTGGGACGATCCTCATTGACGAGAATCTTCCCGCCTCCAATCGCCTCTGCGGCGAGTGACCGGGTCTTGTAGAACCGGGCGGCCCAGAGCCATTTGTCGATTCGGACTTTCTCGTCGTCGCTCATGTGCGTGCAGGAGAGGCCAGTGCGTACATGTCCAGAAGCTAATCGGCTGAGTGGCAACCTTGTGGGCCTTACACCCGTCAAAGAGGTGGCGCAGATTCACCAGGCCACCCACGGAGAAAACCCACATGGCCCGCACCATCATTGCCCGGACGGGCGCCGCGATCGTCGTAGCGCTGCTAGCGACAGCGCTCATCGCCGCAGCGCCAGCGCCCGCGGACGTCACCTTCAGCGACACGCGTCTCAAGAACGGACTTCGCGTGATCATCTCGGAGGACCACACCGCCCCGGTTTTCTCGATCGCGATCAGCTACAACGTGGGCTCGCGCGACGAGCGACGCGGCCGAACGGGGTTCGCACACCTGTTCGAGCACATGATGTTCAAGGGGTCCCAGAACGTGGGGAACGGCGAGCACTTCACGCTCGTGTTCAACAACGGCGGCAACATGAACGGCACCACGAACAAGGATCGCACCCTCTATTACGAGACCCTTCCGTCCAATCAACTGGACCTCGGCCTGTTCCTCGAGGCAGACCGAATGCGGTCGCTGAACATCACGATGGAGAACCTCGAGAACCAGCGGAACGCCGTGCAGGAGGAACGTCGCCTCGGCGTCGACAACCAGGCGTACGGCCGCACCTTCGAGGCGATCGATTCGCTCGCGTACTCCAGCTTTGCCTACTCGCACTCGGTGATCGGCTCGATGGCGGACCTGAGTGCCGCCTCGGTGGAGGACGTCTCCGAGTTCTTCAAGATCTACTACGCCCCGAACAACGCCGTGCTGGCCATCGTCGGCGACGTGAAGACCGCCGACGTGCTCGCGCGCATCCGGAAGCACTTCGAGTCCATCCCGTCGCAGCCGGCGCCGCCGCAGGTGGACATGGCGGAGCCGCCGCCGAGCGGTGAGAAGCGCGTCGTGCTCGACGATGTGCTGGCGCGCGCCGCGCGCCTCGACATCGCATACAAGGTTCCGCCATCGTCCTCGGCCGACGATGCTGCGCTGTCGGTGCTCGCGACGGTGTTGAGCGGCGGCCGCAGCTCGCGCTTCTACGAGCAGGTGGTTCGCCAGCAACAGCTCGCGACCAGCGCCAACGCAGGCAAGGGAGAGACGCGCGGACCCGGGCTCTTCAGCGTGTCGGTGATGGTCGCTCCCGGGAAGTCACCCGCCGACGCCGAGAAGGCTGTGTACGACGAGATCGAAAAGGTGAAGACGGCGCCTCCCGCCGAGTGGGAGATGGACAAGGCGCGCGCGAGCGCGCAGTCGGCCGCAATCCAGCAGCAGCAGAGCTCACTCGCGCGCGCCATCCTGCTCACGCAGGGCGCGCTGTACTACGATGATCCGGGCCGCTTCAACACGCGCGTCGGCCGGATCAAGGCCGTTACCGCCGCCGACGTGCAGCGCGTCGCGAAGGCATACTTGACGCCCGACAACCGGAGCGTCATCCAGACGAATCCCAAGCCGGCTCCGGCCCGGGGAGGACAGTGATGTCGCGCGCTCTCATCGTGTCGGGTGTGCTCGCAATTTCGCTCGCGAGTGCGTCCGTCGCCGCCGCGCAGGGCGCGCCAGTCGCGCCGCCAAAGCAGTCGCTCGTGATCCTCGGCAAGGCGCCCGTCAGCGACAAGGTCCTCGACGTGCGGCTGCCCAGGCCGCGTGAAGGGACGCTCGCGAACGGGCTGCGCCTCATCGTGCTCGAGGATCATCGCACGCCGCTCGTGACTTTCCAACTCATCATCCCGGGCGCTGGCGGATACTTCGACCCGCCGGGTGAGGTCGGGGTGGCGAGCGTCACCGCGCAGATGATGCGTGAGGGAACTCCGACGCGCACCACGACGCAGATCGCCGAGCAACTGGAAACGATGGCCGCGTCGTTCAGCGTGTCCTCCGGAATGTCGGCGCTCGATGCAACGGCATTCGGCTCCGCCCTCACGGAGAAGTTGCCTGCGCTGTTCGAGGTCGCGGCCGACATCCTCCTCAACCCGACGTTGCCCGAGAGCGAGCTGGCCAAGTACAAGCAGCGCACGGCCGCCCAACTCGCGCAGCAGCGCTCATTCCCGGGATTCCTCGCGCAGGAGATCTACCAGAAGGTGATGATGGGCGATCATCCCGGCTCACGCGTGTCGATGACGCCGGACGACGTCAAGAAGCTCACTCGGGAGCAGCTCGTCGCCTTCTACCAGTCGAGATACGTGCCCGATCACGCGGCGATCGCCTTTGCGGGCGACATCACGTACGATCAGGCCAAGACACTCGTCGAATCGAAGCTCGGTACGTGGAAGAAGCGCGGCACGCCGGCAGTCGTCGCGAAGGATCCGCCGGCCACCGGTCCCGCGAAGGTCTATCTCGTCGATCGCCCGAACTCGGTGCAGACGAGCTTCGTCGTGGGCGCGCCGAGTATTTCCCGCCTCGATCCGGATTACGACGCGCTGCAGATCATGAATGCGGTCGTGGGCGGTGGTCCCACCGGGCGGCTCTTCACGCATCTGCGCGAAGAGAAGGGCTACACCTACGGCGCCTACAGCAATCTCGGCGCCGGCCGCTTCCGAAGCACGTGGACGGCCAGCACCGACGTCCGTTCGGAGGTCACTGAGCCTGCGCTGAAGGACCTGATGGAGGAGATCCGGCAGATCCGCGAGGTCCGCGTGCCGGCCAAGGAGCTGCAGGACAAGAAGCGGTCCCTGGTCGCGAACTTCGCCCTGTCGCTCGAGTCACCGCAACAGGTGCTCAACTACTACACGACGCGTTGGATCTACGGCCTGCCTGCCGACTACTGGGACAACTATCCCAAGCGCGTCATGGGCGTGACCGCCGAGCGCGTGCAGGCGGTGGCGAAGAAGTATCTCGATCCGAAGAAGGTGCAGATCGTCGCCGTGGGTGACGGAAAGAAGATCGAGGAGACGATGAAGAAGTTCGGACCGCTCGAGGTCTATGATACCGAGGGGAGGAAGCGGGACGGGCTGGTGCCCTGAGGGGCTGGGACGAGAGGACGAGAGGACGAGGGGAACCCGCAACCAGCGCTCTTTCTGGCGTCCTCTCGTCCTGACATCCTCTCGTCCTCTCGTCCCGTTTCAGTCACCCACTTTCGTGGACTTCAACCACAGCTGACCCATCCCGGTTGTACCGCACGTACATCAGCCACGGCCGGCAGCACACCTGACAGTCCTCGATATACTCCTGGTCGTCGCCGCTCCCTGGGTCGAGTGCAACGTCGTTCGGCTCGCCGCAGTGCGGGCAATACACCAGCGCCTCCGTCTCGGCGGTCCCGTCGCCGAGCGGAAACTCATGAATCGTCTCATCATCCAGGTCTTCGTCGTCCTCGAGAGCTGCCATGGCGAACAAGGTAGCGATCAAGCCGCATAGGCCGGGAGGGCTGTCCCCGAAAACGGAACGTCGCGCGTCCCCGCGCGAGGACGGTAACGTATGTAAAATACGCTCAAGTGTTTGTGGCAGAGGGCTTTACAAAAATCCATAAGGTGGATCGCGCGATGCTTCTGCGAGGTGCGAACGAAAGCACACCCGGGAGCCCACCATGAGTCACCGCCATCTGTTTGCAACCCGCGCCCTGGCCGTAGCCGGCGCACTGCTTGTCCTCGGCTCGAGCGCATGCGTCAGCAAGCGCGTCACGCGCATCGAACCGAGCGCCGTCACGGACCTGTCGGGCCGGTGGAACGATACCGATTCGAGGCTCGTCGCCAACGAGCTGGTCGAGCAGACGCTCGCCGCCGGATGGGCGAAGCGCTACACCGACCTCCACGGCGGCGAAGCGCCGGCCGTCATCGTGGGCTCCTTCGCCAACCGCACGATGGAGCACATCCAGCTCGGCACCTTCGTGAGGGACGTCGAGAAGGCGCTCATCACCACGGGCGCCGCGCGAGTGGTCGCGTCGACTGACGAGCGACTCGAGCTGCGCGCCGAGCGGAAGGACCAACAGCAGTACGCGCGGGCCGATAGCCGGGCGCGTCCGGGGCAGGAGCTCGGTGCACGCTACGCGCTCACCGGCGAGCTCCAGGCCATCGAGGACGTGGACGGCCGCGAGCGTGTGGTCTTCTACCAGGTGGACGCGTCGCTCGTGGACCTGGAGACGAACACGAAAGTCTGGGTCGGCCAGCACAAGATCAAGAAGTACATCGAGCGTGCCCGCTTCGGGCGCTGATTCCCACATCCCGGAGACCGGACCATGTCGAAGAAGAGCAGATTCCCACAGCTCGCCCCGACGATTTTCATTACCGCGCTGCTGGCGGGCTGCGCGAACCCAAAGCGCATCGATGAAGGATCGATGGCGGTGCTGCGCACTGGCGATCGCGTCGAAGGGCCTACGCGCGCGATGGACGCAGCAACAACGCAGTCACTCGAGGCACAGATCGCAGGACGCGAGCGTCGCGACTCCCTGGCGGCCATCGGCTTCGCTCGTTGCGCACCGACCGTGTGCGTCTCGCTCGGCCGCGGTGAAGTCGCGCTCGGCATGACGGAGACCCAAGTCCTCACGGCCACCAGGACGACGGACATCGCATGGACCGCGCGTAGCAGTGGAGGGGTGACCGTACTCGCACCCCGCGACGCCGACGCCGGGCCGCGCGACGCTGTCGGGTCGATTGCGCTCGTGCAGTTGGCGGGAGGCACGGTGGCGAGCGTCACCTATCGCGAGCCACAGGGGTTGCGCACGGTGAGCACCGCGCAGGACGCATCCGATCCGAATCGTGCGCGAGCCGCCGCGCTGGTCCGCGACGGCGACGCCCTCGCCGCGGCCGGTGACTTCACATCCGCGGTCGACCGCTACGACCGCGCGAGTGTCGTCAGCCGCGCCGATGCAGAGCTCCAGTACAAGCTGGCGACGTCGCTCGACAAGCTGCTGCGGCCGATCGAGGCCGAGCTGCGGTACAAGCTCTTCCTGCACCAGCTCGAGATCCAGAAGATCGACGCGGTCGGCAACGCGAATGCGAAAATGGCGGAGGCAATCGCCCACGCGCGGGAGCGGATCATCACGCTCGAGAGGCGATGAGATCGGTCACATGCGCACCCCCACCGTCGCGCGCACCATCCGACTGAACGCTCACCGCGCGGTGCTGCTCGCCGCGCTGGTGAGCGGCGCGTCGGGGTGCAGCCTGCTACGCGCGACGGTGAAGAGCTACGACGTGGGGCGGAACGGCATCGCGATGCCGCAGCAGCAGCTGCGTGAGGCCCTGGCACGCGCCGACTTTCCCGCCGCGCTGGCGTTTCGCGAGGATGATGCGCTCTTGCGCGCACTCAACGTCGGGGTGAGCAGCTATTACGCCTCGCAGTTCGCGCGCAGCGCGGCTGTCCTCGATTCGGCCGCGCTGCTGGCCGACGACCGCGTGACCGAGAGTGTGTCGCAGGGCGCGCTCTCGCTCGTCACGAACGACTTGGCGATGTCATACCAACCGAGGCGTACCGAGCGGCTGTTCATTCCGTACTACGCCATGCTCTCGTTCGCGCGGCTCGAGCAGTGGGAAGACGCGGCGGTCGAGGCACGTCGCGTGAGCGCGCTGCTCGCCGAGTACTCACGCGACCGGGCGGACGGCGAGCGCTCGACGCACGCCGTGCTGCATTCGGTGGCCGGCACCGTCTTCGAGCGCGCCGGCGATGCGCAGGCAGCGCAGGTCGCCTACCGGACTGCACGATCGTTGGTGGCGCGGGCGGCGCCGATCTCGGCGAGCGCTGGCGGTGACGGCGAGATCCTCGTGATCGTGGAGCGCGGCTTCGTCGCGCACCGTGCCACTGAGTCGATCAACGTGTGTTTCGAGGACGCCGATCGCGATTCACTGCGGGACGGAGACCACCACGCGACCTCACGAGTGGCGTCGCGCATAGTCGATCGGATGTCGCGCTCCGATTGGGACCCGCGCGCGCGCGGCGCACGTCGTGGGCACGACCGCGATGACGAAAACGGCTACTGGCTCTCGGTGGCGCTGCCATCCTTGCGCCGTTCGCAGGCTCCCCTGGCAGACGTGATGCTCGTCGTCGATGGTGCGGACGTCGGGAGCCCGCGCCTCAGCGGCATGATCGACGAGGCCGCGCTCGCGGATCAGGGCCGCGAACGCGTTGCGCTCCTGTCACGCGCGGTCGTGCGCGCCGCCGCGAAGTATGCGATCAGCAAGGCCGTGAAGGACAGGAAGGGGGAAGTGGCCGGAAAGATCGCCAACATCGGCGCGTCGCTGCTCGAGCGCGCCGACGTACGCTCATGGCACCTGCTGCCGCAGGAGGTGACGCTGTTACGCGTGCGTGTGCCGGCGGGTGTGCATCACCTGCAAGTCGCGTCGGGAGGCGACGTGGTCGACGTTGGCACCGTGAACGTGCGGGCCGGCATGGTCGCCCTCGGCACCGCGCGCCTCTGGGGGCACGGGCCGAAGGTGATCGCGTCGCGGTAATCAGGCCACGTCGTCCCGCGTGATCGCGCCGTTCACCATGCGCCAGATGCCGAGCGCATTGCGACCCCGCAGCGCGGGCGGCAACGCAGTGTCGGGGAAGTTCTGGAGGCACACGGGCCGCGCGAACCGCGTAATCGCCGCGCTTCCCACCGATGTCGTTCGCGAGTCGGAGGACGCGGGGTAGGGCCCACCGTGATGCATCGCGTGACCGACCTCCACGCCGGTGGGATAGCCGTTGAAGAGAAGGCGGCCAACCTTTCGCTGGAGGATGGCGACGAGTCTCGCGTGATCCTCAAGCTCCTCGGGCGTTCCATGAATGGTCGCCGTCAATTGCCCCTCGAGCGACTCCGCGATCGCCTCGAGTTCCGCCCGATCGCTCGCGGCGACGACTATCGAAACCGGGCCGAACATCTCCTCGCGCAACGCCGGCTCCTTCGCGAACCGCGCACCCTCGACGCGTAGCAGCGCGGGCACGGCGTGCGCGGGCGACCCATCCTTGCCCGATCGCACGAGCTCCGCGCCGAGTGCCTCCACGCGCTGCACCGCACTCGCGTATCCGGTGGCGAGCTGGCCGTAGAGCATCACGCCGGCGTCCGCGCCGCCAATGCGATCCGCCAGTTGGCGAGTCACGTCGTCGAGCTCCGCGCCTCGCATGCCCACCACGATTCCGGGATTCGTGCAGAACTGTCCCACACCAGCCGTGATCGACTGCGCCAAGCCCTGTGCGATCGCCTCGCCACGCTCGCGCACTGCGGACGGCAGCAGGAATACAGGATTCAC
>JBKJMP010000050.1:0-9327 GCA_046596395.1 Gemmatimonadaceae bacterium | reverse complement strand
GTCGGGCTTGCTCTCGGGCGTCGGCAAATCTTCCGGGCGATGGCTGGAGAAGCCATTTCCAAGATCCCTCGTGGAGCACGAAAGAACCTCGCCGCCGCGGTGAGCGACCCGGCCTTTACCGGTAGCATCGTCGGATTCGGACGCCGTGCGGTGAGCGTTTGGCCTGCGCGTTGGCTGGAAAATTTGACGCATTCGGAACTCGCTGTTGAATCGTGGCGGCGCGAATGGCAGCTCGCCAACGGCCTGAACGATCGGGCTTTCGTCGCGGTGTTGGGCTGGAATCTCTTGGGCACATCGCTCGGGACATTGGCTTTCTCGCTCGCCCATCGCTCGCCGGCCGAGGCGCTGTTTGGCCACGCCTGCTGGATGACTCTCTGGGCCTTCGTCGGTCTGTTGGTGTTGCCATCGTTGAGCCGCAGCGCCGTCTTCGCCGCCGACCGCGCCGCCGCCGATTCCGGATTCAACGCTCGCGTGTGGATCACGCGCTTCCCCGAACTGGTCGGCGAAGACGGCAGTTCCATCACCGCTGTGCAGACCATTTTCTATCCTGTGCCATCGGCGAAAATGCGGCTGCGCCAGCTTGAGCAAGCTTCCTCCAGTTTCGTACCCGGCAATCTCGCGCGCACGAATCTCTACTACTCATGAGCCACGCTCACGCTCCTCGGCCGCGCCGTACACTGCAATGTCGGCCGCCCGGCCCTCTGGGTATTCCCGCCATCGGCGTGACCCCTGGCGAGTCTCGCTCGCCGTCGTCGCGCGAATCTCCACTCGCCAACCCACATGAGCCGGCCCACGAAAACCGGGACCATTCGGAGCCAGCGGCGCCCAATCCTATGGCATTCCAACCTTCCCTCATGCACCTGAACCACGTTTGCCGCGCCGCTTTGCTCGCCGGATATTTTGTCCTCATGAACCAGGACGCTGCTGCCGAACCTCTCGATCTCTATCGCTGGAAAAGCCGCCTGATCATGGCCTCGGTTCCGACCAGGGTAGCCCGCGATCAGCTCACGGCTGCACTCGCCGCGAATCGCGCCGCGATCGACGAACGGGATTTGAAAGTGGTCGATGTTTCACCCGAATCAGCGCGCCTTCCCGGCACCGTCCGGCTTGATCCGAAGCAGACGACCGCGCTGCGGGAGAGACTCAAGCTGAGCGCTCGCGAGACGAATGCGGTTTTCATTCTCATCGGAAAGGACGGCGGCGAAAAGGCGCGCCAGCGAGGCCCGCTGAAGCTCGCGAGCTGGTTCACCCTCATCGATGGCATGCCCATGCGACGCGACGAGATCCGTCGCCAGGGAAAAAGCCGCGAATGACGCCGCCAACGAAACGGGTGCTCATCGTCGGAGGCGGATTGGCCGGCCTCGCCTGTGCCGTCCGACTGCAAGAAGCCGGGGCGCAGCCGTTGATCGTCGAAGCCAGCGACGACGTAGGCGGGCGCGTGCGGACCGACCTGGTTGATGGCTCCGGCTGGATGCCATTTGCTGACCAGCGCGCTAGCGCCCGTCGGTTCACTCGCCGACAAGCTGCGGGTGGCCGCGCTGACGACAGAGTTCAGCTGCAGCCGAATCAATAAGAGCGAGCGAAGCGAGCCATCCTTTGATCGGCTGACTGCTGCGACGAACGTTATACGTCACGGCGCGCCAGATCCCAATTCATTTCGTCCTGCTTGACGTGTCGACAGGCTAGGACGACGACTTCGCTCGCGCTGACAAGTTCGTGGACGAGCGAATAGGGAAAGCGGTGCAGCAGCGCGCGGCGGACCTGGCCATCCTCGCTTACGACCATGTACATCTGCGGCTGCAGGCGCACGAATGCGAGGGTCGCATCCAGTTCGGCAATGGAATGCACGGCCGAGGCCCGCAACCTGCCCTTCGTACCAACTACGCGCATCGCGGATCTCGGTTTCGGCTTGCGGCCGAAACGCAATGCTCCGCACGCCTACACGCGCGGCTTCGTGACTCGCAGCTCGTCCTCACCCTGATCTGCGCGTAGGTCAGCGCGAACATTCTCCCAAGGGATGGCGCTATTCGGATCCGAGCGATGCTCAGCGCGTCGCGCCTCCATGACGGCGCGCTCGGCCTCGCTCAGTGGCAGGACGCCGGCCCCACGACGGAGAGAATCCCAGACCTGCTCGATGAGCTGCAGGCGCTCGCCGACGGTCAACCGCTCGAT
This sequence comes from Gemmatimonadaceae bacterium, assembly GCA_046596395.1. Lineage (GTDB taxonomy): Bacteria > Gemmatimonadota > Gemmatimonadetes > Gemmatimonadales > Gemmatimonadaceae > AG11. Next base: position 7,155 of record JBKJMP010000050.1, on the reverse strand, counting down.
GTCGATGGCTGGGTATACCATGGTTTGAATCTGCGCAGGGTGACGGTGAGAAACAACCGTCCGGATCTGGCCATTCGGGTGACGTATAACGCTTCGTCGGCCGCACGTCGTGCGACCTAGCTGCGCTCAACCCTATCCCCCACAGCCTATTCCCGCATCGCTGCACGCTCTCCCGCCAACAACCGATCCACCGGACTCCGCACGCCAAGCCCGCCACGATTCAGCACGTGCGTGTACACCATTGTCGTCGTCACATCGCGATGCCCAAGCAGCTCCTGCACCGTGCGGATGTCGTAACCCGCCTCCAGCAGGTGCGTTGCAAACGAGTGCCGCAACGTATGACAGCTCGCCCGCTTCCCGATCCCGCTCTCCCGCACCGCCTGCGCCATCGCGCGCTGCATCGCTGACTCATGCAGATGATGTCGCCGGCGTTCTCCCGACCCACGATCGATGTACGTCCGCGTCGCGGGAAAGACCCACTGCCAAACCCACGACCGAGCCGCGGAGGGATACTTCCGCCCCAGCGCACCAGGAAGCTCTACCGTGCCCCCGCCGCTCGCGAGATCGCGCCCATGCTGCCGGCGCACACGCTCCAGATGCGCAGACAACTCGGTCCGCCCAGCCACCGGCAACATCGTCACCCGGTCCTTTGCCCCCTTCCGTCCGCGAATGCGGATCTCGCCGCGCGCGAAGTCCACATCCTGTACGCGCAGCGTGAGGCATTCCAGCAGGCGCATGCCGGTACCATAGAGCAGCGTGGCGATGAGGCGCGGCGTGCCATCCAGCGTCATCAGGAGGCGAGCTACCTCCCGCTCGTCCAGTACCACGGGCAGTCGCACCGGCGCGCGCGCACGCGGGATTGCGTTCTCCAGCCCTTGCAGGGGGCGGTCGAGCACATGCCGGTACAGAAACTGGAGCGCGGCGAGCGCCTGGGCCTGCGTCGACGACGCGAGCGAGCGCTCGACGGCCAAGTAGGTGAGGAACGCGATGACCTCCCGCTTACCCAGCTCCCTGGGATGTCGCGTACCATGGTACTTCACGAATCGGCGCACCCAGTCGCTGTACGCCTCCTCCGTCCGTGGGCTGAAATGCCCGAGGCGGAGTTTCGAACGCAAGGCGGGAAGGAGTTTCGATTTGGGCTGCAGGGGAAGACCTCCGCGCAGAGTTCACCGCACCTATCCTCCCCGCCACCACGCCAACCACCGCACCAGTCCACCTCCACGGGAATCATTCCAGCGCCGAACCGCAGCAGCAAGCACGTCGGGCGCGCGAACGGAAGTGAACCGGCAGCCGTAGCACCTTCATGTGGCGCCGGGCCCGCGATCACGGCCCACCCCCCACACTCGCTCGCGAACCCCACCCTCACGCCGGAGCCATGTCCCCCACCCGCCGAGATTTCCTGAAAACGGGCGCGGTCGCCGCAGCTGCAACATTGGCTGCCCCGCACCTGTTGTCCGCGTCGCCATTCGAGCGCCTCTCGCCACACATCCTGGCGCCAGAGGCGGAACCGTACGTCCTCGAGCTTGCCGCCGAAGCGCTCAGCGCCGCCAAGGACGCCGGCGCCTCCTACGCCGACGTCCGCATCGGACGCTACCGCCGCCAGTCCGTGAGCACGCGCGAGCGCCGCATCACCGGTGTCGCTGATACCGAGTCGTACGGCATCGGCATTCGCACGATCGTGAACGGCTCATGGGGCTTCGCCGCGACGAGCAACATGACGAAGGAAGGCGTGGTGAAGACGGCGCGTGAGGCCGCCCGCATCTCGAAGGCGGCGCGCGCAGTGCAGAAGCGCCCCGTCGTCCTCGCCCCCACCCCCGCCGTCAAGGGCACCTGGATGACGCCGATCACGCGTGATCCGCTGGAAGTCCCCATCGAGGAGAAAGTCGCCCTCCTCTTCGCCACGAACGAGGCCGCCCTCAAGGTGCCAGGCATCCGCTTCGTGACATCCGGACTCCAGCTCCTCCGCGAGATCAAGACCTACGTCAACTCGGAAGGCAGCGAAACTACGCAGACGTTCGTCCGCGTCGGACCGTCCTTCTCGGCAACCGCTGTCGGCGCGCAGGGCTTCCAGCAGTATTCCGAGGAGCTGGCACCGCGCGGACAGGGCTGGGAGTACGTCCTCTCGCTCGACATGCCGGGCAACGCCGCCAAGTGGGCGGCGCTCGCCGTCGAGAAGGTCTCGGCGAAGTCCGTCGAGCCGGGCCGCTACGACCTGATCCTCGATCCCACGAATCTCTGGCTCACCATCCACGAATCGATCGGTCATCCCACCGAGCTCGATCGCGCGATGGGCTACGAGGCGAACTACGCGGGCACGAGCTTCATCGCGCCCCCCGAGAAGCATATCAACACGCTGAAGTACGGCACCGAGATCATGACCGTGCAGGGCGACCGCGGCCAGGAAGGCTCGCTCGCGCGCGTTGCGTGGGACGACGAGGGTGTGGTGCCCGATACGTTCAACATCGTCGAGAAGGGCATCTTCAAGGACTACCAGACCACGCGCGAGCAGTCGGCGTGGATCTCGAAGCTCACCGGCGTGAACCGCTCGCACGGCTGCTCCTTCGCCGACTCGTGGGAGAGCGTGCAGTTCCAGCGCATGCCGAACGTGTCGCTCATGCCCGGCACGCGCGACATCGGCCTCGACGACATCGTCGCGGGCACCGACAACGGCATCATCGTGAAGAACCGCGGCTCGTGGTCGATCGACCACCAGCGCTACAACTTCCAGTTCTCCGGGCAGGTTTACTACGAGGTGAAGAAGGGCAAGATCACCGGCATGCTGAAGGACGTCGCCTACCAGGCGAACACGCCGGCATTCTGGAACTCCATGGACATGATCGGCGGCCCGAAGTCCTACTGGCTTGGAGGTTCCTTCGGCGACGGCAAGGGTGAGCCCGGTCAATCCAATTCCGTGAGCCACGGCTGTCCGCCGGCGCGCTTCCGCGGCGTGACGATCGTCTCCACCGGGAGGGGCGAGTGATGCCGAAGTCCCTCTATGCCCTGGCCGACGCAGAGTTCCTGTCGGAGGCCGAGGCCAAGGCGCTCGCGCAGCGCGTGCTCTCGTTCGCGAAGGCGGACGAGACGCGCGTGAACATCACGAGCGGGTGGAGCGGCAACACCCGCTTCGCCGGCAACGAGATCACCACGAGCGGCGGCACCACGAACACCAACGTGACGGTGACGTCGAGCATCGGGAAACGGCGCGCGTCGACGTCCACGAACATCCTCGACGACGAGAGCCTCCGGCGCACGGTCGACCTGGCGGAACGGCTGGCTCGGCTCAGCCCCGAGGATCCGGAGGCGATGCCGGAGCTCGGCCCGCAGACGTACCTGCCGATCAAGAGCTACTTCGACCGCACGGCGGAGCTGACGCCGGAGTCGCGCGCGTCCGCCGCAAAGCGCACGATCGACGTCGCGGAAGCAGAAGGGAAGAGTGTCGGCACCATGTTCGTCGCCGGATTCCTGAGTGCGCAGGCGGGCGCACAGGCGGTGGCAACGAGTCGCGGGTTGTTCGCGTACCATCGCGCGACTGGGACCGAGCTCTCCACGACCGTTCGCACGCCGGACGCGACCGGCTCCGGCTGGGCGAGCAACGGTGCCCGCGACTGGGGCGCACTCGATCCAGTCGCCCTCGGCCGCGCTGCGGCGAAGAAGGCCGTCGCGAGCCGCAACCCGCGTGCGATCGAGCCCGGACTCTACACGGTGGTTCTCGAGCCCCAGGCGGTGTCCGACATCGTCCCCGGTCTCATCGGCGCGTTCAACGCGCGCGCGAACGACGAGGGCCGCGGCACCTTCAGCAAGCAGGGCGGGGGGACGAAGCTGGGCGAGAAGATCGCCGACGAGCGCGTGACGATCTCCTCCGACCCCGCCGATCCGGAGTTACAGGCGCCGCCGTTCGACGGCAGCGGGTTTCCCAATCGCAAGGTCGTCTACATCGAGAACGGCATCCTCAGGAACTTCTCGTACGATCGCTACTGGGCGCAGCAGAAGGGCGTCGCGCTCACGACTGGGGCCGGCGGTGGTTTTGGCGGTGGCGGAGGAGGTGGCGGTGGAGGCGGCAGTGGCGGCGCGCTCAAGTTCGTCGGCGGCACGAAGACCACAGAGGAGCTGATCGCCGGCTGCGAACGCGGCATCCTCGTTACGCACTTCTTCTACATCCGCTCGCTCGACCAGCGCACGGTGCTCCTCACGGGTCTCACGCGCGACGGCACCTTCCTCATCGAGAAGGGGAAGATCACGCGCCCGCTCAAGAACTTCCGCTGGAACGAGAGCCCGTTGTTCATGTTGAACAAGATCGAGGAGATCGGTCGTGCGGAGCGGGTGTCGGCGGGGCAGATCATGCCGTCGCTGCGGGTGAAGGATTTCAACTTCACGTCGCTCTCGGACGCGGTGTAACGAAAGCTCACTCGCCGATATCCTCGTGCCAGAGTTTCGGATGCGTCGCGATGAATTCCTTCATCATCGCGACGCATTCTTCGCTTTGTACGACCTCGACACTGACCCCACGCGCCCGAAGCAACTCCTCGTCGCCATGGAACGTCTCGTTCTCCCCGATGACCACGCGGGGGATTCCATATAGAAGGATCGCTCCCGTGCACATCGGGCACGGTGACAGCGTCGTGTAGATCGTGCATTCCCGGTAGACCGACGCCGGCTGCCGCCCCGCATTCTCCAGCGCGTCCATCTCGCCGTGCAGTACCACGCTCCCCTGCTGCACGCGGCGGTTGTGTCCGCGTCCGATCACGCGACCGCGGTGCACGAGCACCGACCCGATTGGGATCCCACCCTCGGTGAGGCCAGCCCGCGCCTCTACGATCGCCATGCGCATGTGCTCGTCCATGCGCGAAAACATTGCCGGCGGCAGTGCTGGACGCAAACGCGCGCGCCGTCGTACTATGGCCGTCCGCGTACGCGCCATCGCCAGCCCACGCAATCATCATGACGCTCGAGCCCTCAGCGCCACCCGTCCCGCCCGAAGGCTCGACTCCATCGTATGACGCGGAGTTGAAGGCCGCAGGCCAGCTCACCAGCCCCACCTGGGAGCTCGAGCTGTTCCTCTCGGGCGCCGTGGTCTTTGCGATGTTCCAGCTCCCGGGCGTCATCGAGGGCCTATCGGTGTCGTGTTCATCGCCATTCCGCTCGTGGCTACGCTCGTGGACAAGCGCTTCGGTGCTCGACTGGACCGCAGCTCCACGGGGTACCGTGTACTGCGCGGTGCCATCGTGCTGGCGTTCTCGCTGAACCTGATGCGCCTCACGGGCCCGATGATGTGGACGCTCGCGACAAACATGGGGCGAATGCGCTCCATCGCGTTCCTCTACGTCGCGCTGATGTTCATCATCTTCTTCGCCACTGCCGACCGCCTGTACCAGAGCGACCGGCTCTCGATCAACAGCTACGACTTCTTCGGCGCGTCACGCACGCATGCCGTTGAGGCGGCATTCTATGAGGATGCACGGACTCCGGGCCAGGCATACATGCACGCGCCCTCGATCCAGTCCGACATCATCCGCGACCCGTACGTCAAGCTGTTCATTCCCTACAACCCCCGGCGCCACAACGCGGCCATTGCGAAGGGATGTCCCGGCCTGAAGCCGCTTCAGGAACGAGGGATCCAGGTTGGCGCCGATCCGTACCTCGCCGATTCCGTGGTCGTGCCCGTGCTGGCGTGCTTCGCGCGGCTGCACGCGGTCACGCTCGACGAGGTGTCGCAGGGCGACTTGCCGCTGGCGTTCCACACCCACGCGCGATCCGGCCTCAAGGGAGTGCTGGCCTACCTGCCAGCGGCGACGCTGGCTCCCGGACGCCACGTGCTAACGGTGATGCCGATGCCGCCCGAGGAATTGCCAACGGACAGCGCGGCGCTCGCGCGTGCCGCGTGGAAGCAGCCCTACGTGATCCCGTTCTGGCGCTGAACACGCAGCCACGGTTCTCGCCTCGTCACGCTACTGTTCATCATGCCCACGACTCTCCAGGAGCGCCTCGCGAAGGCGCTCTCCAATATCAGGAACCCGCGCACCGGCGCTGACGTCTATTCCACCCAGCAGGTCCGCGACATCGGCGCAACGCCGGAGGGCCGCGTACACCTCACCTTGCTGCTCACCAAGGACGACGATCCCGAGCTCGCCAAGACCGTACGGCAAGCTGTTCTCGCCGTCGAAGGCGTGGCCGACGTCCGTGTCGAGATCGCCCCCGTCGCGATCCCCGCGCCACCCAAGTCGCCGCCAAAAGGGCGCATGCTGCCCGTGATGGACCAGGCGCCGGCCGCGCCCGCCCGCCCATCCGCGCCCACACCGAAGCACTACCCATCGCTCGGCCGGATCATCGCCGTGTCCTCGGGCAAGGGCGGTGTCGGGAAGTCCACCGTTGCCGTGAACCTCGCCGTCGCGCTCGCGGCCGCCGGCAAGCGCGTCGGCCTCATGGACGCTGACATTTACGGACCGAACATCCCGCGCATGATGGGCGTCTCGGGCCAGCCCTCCGTCATCAACGAGAAGATCATCCCGCTCGAGGCACACGGGGTGAAGCTCATCTCGCTCGGAATGATGATCGAGCCCGATCAGCCGGCCATCTGGCGCGGTCCCATCGTCATGAAGATCATCACGCAGTTCCTCGCCGACGTCGCGTGGGGCCAGCTCGACTACTTCTTCGTGGACATGCCCCCCGGCACCGGCGACGCGCAGCTCTCGCTCGTCCAGGCCACGCAGGTGGACGGCGCGATCATCGTCACCACGCCGCAGGAGGTCAGCGTTGGCGATGCGCTTCGCGGCGTGAAGATGTTCCAGCGCGTTGGCGTGCCGGTCATCGGCATCGTGGAGAACATGAGCTGGTTCGAGTGCCCGCACTGTGGCAAGCCCTCAGCGCTGTTCGGCTCCGGCGGCGGGGAAAAGCTCGCGAAGACCGTGGAGCTGCCGTTGCTCGGGCAGGTGCCGCTCTATCCGCGCGTCATGGAAGGCGGCGACGCCGGCATCCCGATCGTCATCTCGGACGCGGGCTCGTCCGCGGCCCGGGCGCTGGAGAAGATCGCAACGGCGGTCGCCGCGGCGGCCAAGGCACTCACGCCAGCCTGACCCGCGCGATGCACGATCCCCAACTCCTCGGCAGCTCGCTTCCCCTCGAGCCGCACGAGGGGCTGGCGACTGTCGCGGTCACGAG
>JBKJMP010000496.1:0-4413 GCA_046596395.1 Gemmatimonadaceae bacterium | reverse complement strand
CGCCGAAGCGGGTGCCATTGTGCTTGCCTCGTTGCGCCGGGATGGTGTGGACGTGCGGCTTGGCGCTGACCTCCAGCGGGCCACACGCAGTGGCTTGGGACGCCAGTTGCAACTGCGCGGTGGCGAGCAATTCGACATCGACGAGGTGCTGGTCGCCGCCGGACGTGCGCCCAACGTCGAAGGAATGGGTCTCGAGCGCGCGCATATCGACGTGGCCAGGCGCGGCATCGTGGTGGACGACAAGCTCAGGACGACCAATGCTCACGTCTTCGCCGTCGGCGATGTCGCCTCCCGCTACCAGTTCACGCATGCGGCCGATGCGCTCGCACGGCTGGCAGTGCCCAATGCGCTGTTCTTCGGCATCGGTGGAGGCAAGGCGTCGAACCTTGTCATGCCTTGGTGCACCTACACGAGACCCGAAGTCGCCCACGTTGGCATGACGGCGAGTGACGCGAGCAAGCGCAGCGACGTCGACAGCCTCGTGGTCGAGCTGGAGCATAACGACCGCGCGCGTCTCGAAAGCGCCGAACACGGCTACCTTCGCCTGCACCTGGAGCGCGGCTCCGACAGGATACTCGGCGCCACCTTGGTGGCTGAGGGCGCGGGTGACATGATCGGCGAGCTCGCGGTCGCCATTACAAACAGGGTAGCGCTCGGCAACATCGGGCGCACGATTCATCCATATCCTACCACTGCGTCGATTTTTGCGCGTGCCTCCGATGTGCGGCGGCGCGAGAAGCTGACGCCTCTTGCACGTCGCATGTTCCGCACGTTCTTCTCATTCATCAGGTAGAGGCGTTTCATGGGTGTCGTTCGTTGGCCGAGTGGCCGTCCTGCGGTTCGCGCGCTCCTCACGGCGCGGGCATTTCGCCTTTGCGTCCTGCTTGCTGCGCTCGTCGCGGGCACCGCAGCCGCCGTCGAGGCGCAAGGTGCTCGCATTACAGGCGTGGTGCGCGAACAGGGGGGCCGGCCACTGGTCGGCGTCATCGTGGAGATCGCTGCGCCCGGTGGTGTTTTCGTTGCGAGCGATACGTCTGGCGCCGACGGCACGTTCCTCATTGCTGCGCCAACGGCGACTCCGCTCGTGCTTTCGGCGCGGCGCGTCGGGTTCGAGCTGGTCACACTGGCGATCTCGCCGTTGGCGAACGTCGAGCGACGAGTACTCGGCTTTACCTTGTCGAGTCTCGCCCGGCTCGACGTGGTGAACGTGGTCGCCGAGCGTGAACGTCCGCTGCTCGATACCCGAGGTGCGACCACGGGCGGCAGCCTGGAGCGTCGGGAGCTGGAACGCCTGCCAACCGATGCGCGCGATCCGCTCACGCTCGCGTTCACCATTCCCGGCGTGGCGCAGGCCACCGGGTTCTTCGGCGACGCGCCAAAGCTCACGATCAACGGGGCCAACGCACTGTACACGCAGTATTCGCTCGATGGACTCGAGAACAACGAGGGGTTTCTCGGTGGGCCGCGCGTCGAAGTGCCACTGAGTGCCCTGTCACAGCTCGAGGTGCTTGCGAACAGCTATTCGTCCGAGTTCGGGCGCAGCTCCAACGGCGTGGTCAACATGACCACGCGCGCAGGTGGCGACGTTTGGAGCGGCGAGATATTCGTGTATTCGCGGCCGGGCCTTCCACTGGACGCCCGCGCGGCCACCGTGCCACGCGGTACGGAGATGGACGATTTCCGGCGCGCGCAGGAGGGGTTTCAGCGCGCGCAGTTCGGCCTTGCCGGTGGCGGGCCGCTCGCGGTGAACACGCGGGCGTTCGGCGCCGTCGAACTGACGCGCGAAACGGAAGATCGTATTGCATCGACGGCATCGACGGTATTCACGGGCCGCGAGCAGCGTGACTCATGGAAGCTGTTCGGCCGCGTCGACCACGGGTGGTGACCGACACAAACCACCACACTGCGCACGGTGGCCAGCATCGTCGACCGTGCGGGTGAAGGGTCGGGCATCGTTGCGCCCGAAGCCGACATCACCACGCGTCGCGTTGGAACGGCGACCGCGTTGACGCACCGCTCGTCGCTGCGCGGCGGACGGGCGAGCAACGACGCCAGCGCCCAGTTCTCCACGTTCCTGTGGGCCTTCCCACCAACCGTTGGGTCGTCGGAAGGACGGCCGCAGGTCACCATTTTCCGGGCGGCAGGCGGGGACACGGCTGCTGTCGGTGTGGTGGGCTCGAGCAACTTCATCTTCGACGAATCCGAGCGACAACTGCAATTGCGAAACGTGTTCGAGAGCCGAATAGCCGACGGGCATCGCATTCGCCTTGGCGCCGACGTGGCGCGCTCGCAGTTCATGCTCCGTGCGTCGCAGACGAACCCCGCGGGATCCTACGCCGTGCTCGACGAGGGCAACATTCCTGCGCGCGGGAATCGCTACGCATTCGGCGACGTTCCGTCGAACGTGCGCGTGCTCTCCTACACGGTGGACGCGGCGCAGAAGCAGGTGGACCTGTCGCAGTCGGTCGTCGGCGCGTTCGTGGAGGATCGGTGGCGGCCCGCACCCTCGGTCACGGTCACGGCCGGACTGCGCTGGGACTACGACGACCTCACGAGTCGCGGACGAAGCACGCCCGACCTGAACAACTTCCAGCCGCGCGTGAGCGTCAACTGGATTGCCACGCCCTCCACCGTGGTGCGCGCGGGTGCGGGGCTCTACGCGGGCAAGTTTCCGTACGCCATCTATTCGGATGCCATCCAGTTCGGACCGAACGGAAACCAGACAGTCACCTTCCAGGGCGCGCAGACGCCGGCCTTCCTCCAGGGCCCGCGCACGGCCACGCTCGACCGCTCGAAGCTCCCGGCGGGAGAGATCCGCGAGCTGTTCGCGCTCGGCCTCGAGCAACCCATCAGTCGGCAACTCTCGGGCGGTGTGCAGCGCCAGCTCGGAACACGCGCCGCGCTCTCGATCGACGCCGTGTGGGTGGACACGCGCAATCTGCCGCGCTCGTGGGACCTCAACGCGAGCACGCGTGGCATCGGCGCCGCGGATACTGTCTCGCTGCCGGTGACGGTGGGCGACCGCTTTCGGCCCGTGGCGCCCGTGACGGGCAGCTTCCGCCGGCACACCACGAGCGAGAGCGGTGGACAGTCCACCTATGGCGCACTGTTCACGGCCCTTCGCATGAACGCAACGCGCGATGTCGAGCTCGACGCCAACTGGGTGTGGTCGCGCGCACGAAACAACACGGAAGACATCAACTTCAACGCGACGCAGGGAAACCGCTTCGATCTCGAGGAGGCCGACGCAGTCAACGACCGGCGGCACAAGGTCACCATGCGCACCACCTTCACGGGCGTCCGGAATGTCACGCTCGCGGGCATCGGCGACTTCCAGACCGGTACGCCCATCAACCGCATCGCCCGCTTCCGCGACCTGGATGGCTCGGGCGACACCTTCGGCAACGGCTTCCTCGGCAATCAGGATCGCTTCTTCGGCGTCCCCCGGAATGGCGAGCGCCTGCCGAGCGCCTTCCTGGTTCACGCGAGCGCGGCGTATTCGCTCGCACTGCCGGGTGAGGCGCCGCGTCGTCTCGAGCTCAGGGCCGACATCTTCAATGTGTTGAACAGCGTGAACGTGAGCGGCGTCGCCAATGGCCTGCCGGGTGGAGGAACGCGCACGCAGCTCGGACGTCCAGGCGACCCGATCGTGATCGCCAACGTGGGTGCACCGCGGCAGATCCAGTTCTCGGCGCGCTATGCGTTCTGATCCACCCGCCGCGGCGCGCCGAGCGGCGTCGTGGCGCGGCGGGCTCGTGACGGCGACGCTTGTGCTCGTGGCGGCCGTCGCGGCGTGTGGAGGCAATGATTCGCGTGTGGCCGCCGCCAGCGGAGAGCTGGGGCAGGTGACGGTGGAGATGCTCGCGCGACAGCCGTGGGATTCCGTCGTCGCCCGCGCGCGGGGCACCGACGTCGTGTGGCGCATGTGGCGCGGCGATCCGTCCATCAACGCGTACGTGGACCGCTGGGTCGCGCCGCGGCTGCGCGATCGCTACGGCGTCACCCTGCGCGCGGTGGAAGGGCAGGGGCCCGAGATCATCAATCAGCTCGTCGTGGAACGAGAGGCTGGCCGACGCACGGGCACGGCGAGCCTCCTCTGGATCAATGGGGAAACCTTCTCCAATCTGCGGCGCGAGCAGTTGCTCGCCGGTCCGTGGGCTGGCCGCCTTCCCAACGCCGCGTATGTGGACAGCGCATCGCCGATCGTGCGCCGCGATTTCGAACAGGATCCCGCCGGCTACGAGAGCCCGTGGGGACGCGTGCAGTTCGCGCTCATCTACGACACGATCCGCACGCCGGCGCCCCCGCGGAGCTTCACCGAGCTGGCCGGTTGGATCCGCGCGCATCCCGGGCGCTTCACGTATGATCAGGGATTCACGGGCACGACCTTCCTCAAGATGCTGATGTATTTCG
>JBKJMP010000293.1:0-5678 GCA_046596395.1 Gemmatimonadaceae bacterium | reverse complement strand
GCAGGTCGATCACGGACGTGTGCCGACAGGAATGGCCCACACGCGCGCCATCAGCATCCGAAACGGCGGTGACGCGAATCTTCAGGTGGCCATGACGGACGCTTGGACGGGGAACCCACAATACGAGCCCCACCGACCCCAGTGGTCGACCGTCCCTGTTGGTGCCACACAGACCGTTCTCCCTGGTCAGTCCACCCAGTTCTTTCTGCGCTATGCGCCGCAAGCCATCGGCGCACATCAGATCGCCGTTGGACTTCAGTCCAACGACGCGACGGCACCAACAACGCCGCTTGGAGTACAGGGGGCGGGCTTTACCCCCACTCCGATGAGCGTCGCGCTTGTGTACGATCGTGTCACCACTGCTGCCGCTCCCGAAGCTCGACAGCTCGGCTATCGCGCCGCGGCACTGCTGCTCGCCGCCCTTCGAAATGGACGGGAATCATTCGGTGTCGTGAGCACGCGGGACGCCAAGGTCATCGCACCCTTGGAAAGGCTGAATCCCACGGTGAGGGCCCAGAGTCGCACCGCGCTGAAGGATTCCCCGACCAGCAACGCCTTACGGCGCGTGCCGCTCGCCATTTCCCGTGCGGCGGCGCTGCTGCGCGAAGCGTCTGGACAAAAGACGATGGTGCTCGTGACGAGCGGTGCACTCTCCAGCGTCGATGCATCCGCCGTCGCCACCGCAGCGCAGCAGGCAGTGCAAGCAACGCCCGGACTCCGCACGTACGTCGTCGTTTATGGAGAACGACTGCCCGCAGCGATCTTGGCCACGCTCACCAACTCCGGCGCGGTGAACGGGATCTCCACATTCGCGACATCAAGCGAGAACGGCTTTCTCACGAGCTTTTACTACGGCATGTATCCGTGACCCTCGACCACCTTCACTGCATCGCCTGGATTGCTTGCTGAAGCCTCGGCAACATGCTCTCGATCTGCGCGACCGAGACAGCCCCGACCGACAACCGGAACCATGCCGTATCCTCCCGTACTCCAAACGCCTGGAACGGAACGATCGCAAGCCCAGCCGCACGTAACAGGTACTGCCGCACCTGCTCATCCGTCTCGAGCACCACGCCCTCGGGGTCACGCCGCCCAACGAGCGCGAATCGCGCGCTGAGGTAGATCGCTCCTTCGGGTGCGAGCACCTCCACCGGCAGCCCCGCGTCGCGCATCGACGTGAGGCCCGCGTAGAGCGCATCGAGACGCGTACGCACGCCAGAAACGATCGACAGCCGATACGTCCGCATCGCCTCCGCATCACCCAGCATCGCCGCCACCGCGCCCTGCTCGGCCTTCGGCGCCCATGCACCAACGTGGCCGAGAAACCCGCTCATCGGCGCGGCGACGTCCGGTGGCGCGACCACCCAACCCACGCGCACACCAGTCGCCGCGAACGCCTTCGAGATGCCATCGATGTACACCGCGTACGGCGCGATCTCCGGACACACGCCGATGGGATGCACGTGCTGCGTGTCGCCGAACGTGAGCGTCCAGTACACCTGATCGTACATGAGATAGAGCGGCCGCTCACCGGCACCGCGACGCGCATTCTCCTCCACAACGAGCTCGCATATCTCGCGCAGCCCCTCGGCCGTGAAAGCGGTGCCCGTCGGGTTGAGCGGTGAGCACAGCGCGAGCAGGCGCGCGCCGCGCACAGCCTCCGCCAGCGACGCCCGCGTGGGGAGAAAGCTCGTCTCCGCACCGCACGCGACCTCCACTCCCTCGGCGCTCGATAGGTGCACGTAATGGTTGTTGTTCCACGACGGCGTGGGGTACACCACGCGATCATCTGGATCGAGCAGCACGGAGTACGTCCCGAAGATGCCGGGGCGCGATCCTGCCGTCACGATCACCGACGCGAGGTCGGGCGTAAAGCCGAGCTCGCGTCCATAGAGCGCACGGATCGCCTCGCGCAGCGGCAGCGTCCCGTCGGACGGCGGATAGTTCGTCTCACCGCGGCGCAGCGCCTCGATGATACCGGCCTCGAGCACTTCGGGGATCCGGAACTCGGCCGGACTGAAGTCACCCACCGTGAGGTTGCAGATCTCGCGGCCGTCCGCGGCGAGCGCCCGCACGTCGGCGGCGATTTTCAGGATTTCCGACCCCACCAGCGCCCCAGCCACCGACGAAACGCGGTGGCCGGCGGCGCCCGGGACGATCGATGCCTCGTGCGTCATGGTAGCCATGCCCCAAGATACTGCCGCCGCCCCCGGATTGCTTTCCCCACGGCCGGTCGCAGATTGAGCGACATGACTACACGACGCGATTTCCTCACGACGCTCGGCGCAACGCTCGGCGTCACCGTGCTCGGCGGCGCGCGCTGCCTCGATGCGCGCGATGTCGCCGACACCGCCACCGCGAACGCCCACCTCCAGCGCATCGGCATCCAGCTCTACACGCTGCGATCGCTCACCTCGAAGGACCTCGAGGGCACGCTCGCCAAGGTGGCCGAGATCGGCTATCGCGAGGTGGAGTTTGCCGGCTATTTCGGACGAACGCCGGCGCAGGTTCGCGCCACGCTACTCGCCAACCGGCTGACGTCGCCGAGCGTGCACATCCCGATGCCAGCGTCGGATGACGCGTGGAAGAAGTCGATCGACGAGGCGCGGACGGTCGGCCACGAGTGGGCGGTGGTCCCGTGGCTCGACGTCGCCGCGCGAAAGGACTGGCAGGCGATTGCGGCGCGTTTCAACGCGCTCGCCGAGATGGCGAAGGCGGGCGGGATGCGATTCGCCTACCACAACCACGACTTCGAGCTTACGCGCGTTGGGAATGGCACGGCGCTCGACGTATTGCTCGCGAACACCGACCCGAAGCTCGTGGACTACGAGATGGATATCTACTGGGTGGTGAAGGGCGGTGCCGACCCGATGGACCTCATCACGCGGCATCCCGGGCGGTTCCCGCTGATGCACGTGAAGGACGCGGGCCCCGCACCTGACCGGAAGATGACCGACGTCGGCAGCGGGACGATCGACTTCGCGAAGATCTTCGCAGGCGAGAAGGCGTCGGGGATGAGGCACGCGTTCGTCGAGCACGACTCGCCGGCGGATCCGCTCGCGACGGCGACGGCGAGCTACAAGCACCTTGCAGCGCTGAAGTACTGAATTGGTACGGAATTGGGGTCAGAGTCAAACTCCGTTTGACTCTGACCCCAATTCCGTACCAATTCACCAATTCCGTACCAATTCACTGCCCCAATTCGGCTCGGCTGGCGTTGCCAGCATCCCGCGCAATCACCAGATTCGCCCGCAGAATCCCACCCGCGAGGAGATGGAATGAAGGACAGCCAGGCGACGCCCTACGACGTCTGTATCGTTGGCTCGGGCGCCGGAGGCGGCATGGCCGCCTATGCGCTCACGCAGGCCGGCGCGCGTGTCGTGATGCTCGAGGCGGGCCCCGAGTGGTACGCAACGAAGAACGCCGCGATGATGACGCCCGCCTGGGCCTCGCCGCGCCGCGGCGCATCGACGCGCATCCGCCCCTTCGGTGAGTTCGACGCCTGCGACGGCGGGTGGGACATCGAGGGCGAGCCGTTCACGCGCGCGCCGGGCACGAACTTCAGCTGGTGGCGCGGCCGCATGCTCGGCGGCCGTACCAACCACTGGGGGCGCATCTCGCTCCGCTTCGGGCCCGACGACTTCAAGGGGAAGAGCAAGGACGGGCTCGGCGAGGACTGGCCGATCTCGTATGACGACATCAAGCCGTACTACGATCGCGTCGATGACCTCGTCGGCATCTTCGGCACCAATGAAGGGCTGCGCAATCACCCCGACGGCAACTTCCAGCCCCCGCCGCGCCCGCGCTGCTACGAGCTGCTCGTGAAGAAGACGAGCGACAGGATGGGGATCACGTGCATCCCGTCGCGCCTCTCGATCACGACGAAGGCACTCCCGGGACGTCAGGCCTGTCACTACTGCGGCCAGTGCAATCGCGGCTGCACGGTGAAGGCAAACTTCTCCAGCCCCGACGTCTTTATCGGACCCGCGCTCAAGACGGGCAGACTCACGCTGATCACGAACGCCATGGGGCGCGAGGTTACCGTCGGCAAGGACGGCCTCGCGACCGGCGTGTCCTACATCGACAAGCGCACCAATACCGACAGGCACGTGTCGGCAAAGGTCGTGGTGCTTGCGGCGAGCGCGTGCGAGTCGGCGCGCCTGCTCATGAACTCGAAGTCAACGCTGTTTCCGCAGGGGCTCGGCAACTCCTCCGGCCGCGTGGGCAAGGGGCTCACCGACACCACGGGCACCGACGTCTCCGGCTTCATTCCCTCGATGGTGGATCACGTTCCGCACAACGAGGACGGCGTGGGCGGCATGCACGTGTACATGCCATGGTGGCTCGACAATGCAAAGCTCGACTTCCCGCGCGGCTACCACATCGAGGTCTGGGGGGGACTCGGCGCGCCGGGCAACGGCTTCATGGGCGGCATCGCGAACTACGGCAACAAGGGCGGCTACGGCAAGTCGCTGAAGGACGACTACCGCAAGTACTACGGGGCGACGATCGGTTTCTCGGGCCGCGGTGAGCAGATCCCCAACGAGAACTGCTACTGCGAGATCGATCCCGTCATGGTCGACCAGTGGGGCATTCCCGTGTTGCGCTTCCACTGGAAGTGGACCGATCACGAGTACAACCAGTCGAAGCACATGCAGGAGACCTTCCGTTCACTCATCTCCGAGATGGGAGGGCAGACCTTTTCGACCATGCCGACGAAGGAGCAGGGGTACGGCCTCGCCACTGGCGGCTCGATCATCCACGAGCTCGGCTGCGTGCAGATGGGCAACGACCCGAAGAACTCGGTGCTGAACGCGAACTGCCAGTCTCACGACTGCAAGAACCTCTTCGTCGCCGACGGTGGGCCGTTCGTCACCCAGGCTGACAAGAATCCCACGTGGACGATCATGGCCCTCGCGTGGAAGACGTCCGACTACATCACGCAGCAGCGCAAGGCGGGTGCACTATGAGCGACATGAATCGCCGCAACGCCGTGAAGGCGATGGCCGCCGTTCCTCTCGCCGGCGCCATCGACTGGTCAGCGCCGAGCATCGATCGCGCGAATAAGTTCGTGGCGGCGCTCGAGGAGGACACGCAGGCGCCGTACGCGCCGCGCTTCTTCAAGGCACACGAGTGGCGCACGGTGCGCGTGCTTGCCGACATCATCATCCCGCGCGACGAGCGCAGCGGCAGCGCCACCGACGCGAAGGCCCCCGAGTTCATCGACTTCATGCTGATGGACAAGGAGACGAGCGAGGCGAGCCGCGTCTCGATGCGCGGTGGCCTCAACTGGCTCGACAACGAGATGCGCCGGCGCTACGGCAAGGACTTCATCTCATCTTCCCACGCACAGCGCACCGCGCTCCTCGACGACATCGCCTATCCCGCCAGGGTCACGCCCGAGCTCCGCCGCGGCGTCACCTGGTTCACGCGCTTTCGCTCGAACGTGGGCTCCGCATTCTTCTCGAGCCAGATGGGTTGGCAGGATCTCCGCTACATGGGGAACGTGTTCAACCCGAACTGGAACGGCTGCCCCAAGGCCGCGACCGACAAGCTTGGCGTGAGCTACGCGGAGTACGACGCGAGCCTTGCCCGCTCCCGCTCTAAAAACAAGTAGTCAACGCAGTCCCTGTTCCCTGTTTCCTGTTCCCTGTTCCCTGTTCCCTGTTCCCTGTTCC
>JBKJMP010000278.1:0-6445 GCA_046596395.1 Gemmatimonadaceae bacterium | reverse complement strand
GGCCGAAGCTCGCGACCGGTGCCCTCACGCGCAGCGCCACTGCCAGTACGACCGCGCCGATGCAGATGAACGCGCCCGGCAACTGGGAAATATCCGCCCCGTTGGCGATCACGACGTCGCTCGGCGAGTAGTCCGCGCTCAGCCGGGTCGGAAAGACCAGCAGCTGAGCGATGCGCGGTATCTCGTTCATCATCGTGCCGATCCTGTCCGCGGTACTCATGCGCAGGAAGCGGAAGATCGGATACGGGAGAAATCCAGCCAGGTCCTTCTGCACGAGCCCACGCACGAAGAGGTAGGCAAGCGCGATGGCGCAGAGTCCGAGGAACAGTGGGCGAATCGCGCGCGCGCGCTCCCGCCACGTGCCGGCGCGAACTACGGTGACCTCGGCCGCGACCAGAAGTGCAGGCAGCACGATTGCGTGTTCCTTGCTGAACAGCCCCACGGCAAACAGTGCGGAGATCGCCAGGCAATCGCGCGCCGTGAGGGTGTTCTGCACGCGCTGGCGGAGGTAGAGTCCTACCGCGAGCGCGACGACGAGGGAGACGAGCAGCTCCGATTGCCCGACGACGTTGCCGGTGACCTCGACGTGTACGGGATGTACCGCGAACAGGGCGCCCGCGACCATGGCGCCGCCGAGGGGAAGGATCGCCAACGCGCACCAGTAGACGGCGACGGCGGTCGCCACGGTGAGCACGATGTTAACGAGGTGGAAGAGCCAGGGCGCGCCGCCGCTCGCGACCCACTGCAAGGTGAAGAGCGACGTGACGATCGGTCGATAGCCGTCTCCCCCATACTTCGCGGGCCAGTACGTCTCCAGGAACAGCGCCGGCAGGTTCCGCAACGAATGCACGCGGGCATTGTCGAGGATTACGCTGCGATCGTCATACGTGAAGTCGTGCCCGATGCTCGTCAGCGTCGCCGCAAGGGCGAGCACGGCCACCACGGCGACGCCGATCCAGGGGCGGCGCGCGGCGGAGGTCATGACGAGAGGTTGAACTTCAGGATGTGCCAGAACGCCGCGACGCCGTCCTTCCAGTTGATCTTTTTTCCTTCCGCGTATGTTCGGCCGGCATACGAAATGGGCACCTCATAAATGCGGGCATCGCGCTGCGCGAGCCGAGCGGTGACCTCGGGCTCGAAGCCGAACCGGTCCGACGTGAGGGTCAGGGTGCGCGCGAGGTCCCCACGGATCGCCTTGTAGCACGTCTCCATGTCCGTGAGGTTCAGGTTCGTCATCATGTTGCTGAACGTCGTCAGCGTCAGATTGCCGAGCGAGTGCCAGTAGTAAAGCACACGGTGCGGTCCGCCGAGGAAGCGAGAGCCGAAGCAGGCGTCGGCCTTTCCGTCGATGATCGGCTGGAGCAGCGTGGGCCAATCCTGCGGGTCGTACTCGAGGTCGGCGTCCTGCACGATGACGACGTCGCCCGTACTCGCGGCCAATGCAGTTCGAATGGCCAGCCCCTTCCCGCCGTTCGCGGGCTGGAAGATGAGCCGGTCGATGAAACCGGCCGCGTGCAGCTCGATGAGACGCTCGCGCGAGCCATCGGTGGAATAGTCGTCCACACAGATGACTTCCTTCTTCACGTCGGTCGCGTGCACGCGACCGAGGATCGTCTCGATCGTGTTCCGCTCGTTGTAGATCGGGATCAGCACCGACAGCCTGAACGCGCGGGGGTCCAGCGGCGTGAGCGGCCGCGGAATGGCTGCGAGCGTCAGGTTCTGGTGCGGAAGGGCGGGCACGGACGATGGAGTCGCATTCATCATTTGAGCACGGAAAAGGCAGCGCCTGCGTCGAACTGCTCGCGCAGCGCCAGCAGGGGCATTGGCCGAGTTGTGAGGTACTGGGCTGACTCGAAGGTTCGCCGGCTTCCGACGATCACTGAACTCACGCGGTAGACAGACAGGATCGGCACCAATCCCTCAGTGGCTTCCACGATGGCGCCGCGCTCCCGTAAGTAATGATGGGTGGTGAACGATGCGACCGGCACCGCCAGCCTGCCGGTATACAGGAAGATCGCGCCTTCATCGTCGGCAGCAACGATGTCTCGGCGGGAGGTATTGGCCAAGGTCCACGCGATGGCAGGTCCGATTCGCCGATCCGCAGCGCGTGAGATGCTTGCCCACCACGCACCGCGGGTCGCGCGAATCTCGTATGCGGTGTATCCCACAGCGCACCACGCGAGCGCGAGCCAGACGCCAGCGCGAGCGACCTTCGACATCGAAGGCACCCCGGAGCGAGCTGCCGACGCCGCGGCGACGAACACGACGATTAGCAGCGGCCATACGCCCCACACGAATCGGGCAGGCTGAAAGGGCCAGATGAACACGATTGCCAAGTAGCCGGTGAGGAACAGCACGGTCACCGTGGCACGAAGCGCCAGCACGGCGACTCCCGCGACGAACACGGCGCCAAGGAGAACGAGCGTGACCGCGTGCGCGGCGGGCCCGCGGAGCGGCGAGGTGAGCGAGGTGAGCATTGCGGCAGTCTCCGGCACGGTGCGCACGATCGTCGCGCCGATCATCGACACCCCATCCAACGCAAAGCCCCTCATCCACCAGCCGAGATACGACCCGTAATTGCCCTCGAGCGGCGCGGGAAGCGCGCCGGCATTCGCGCTGCTCCACAGCTGCCAGGGCACGAGCACCATCAACGCTCCGGCTGTCAGCGCCGCCGCCTCGCGCCCCCGACGCTTGAGGAGCAGCGGGATCGCGAGCGCAGGCACGATCACGATGCCGTGTGTGCGCACCAGCGCTGATAGTCCCACCAGCACGCCGAGCAGCACCGCGGCGCGGATCGACGCCTCGCCGGCCGTTCGTCGTTCAGCGAGCACGAGGATGCCGAGGAGCAGGGCGAGAAACAGCATCTCCGACAGCAGCATCGTGGACAGCACGAGCAACGGCACGCTCACGGCGGTCGTCGCACCGGCAATGACGGCGAGCGGCACGCTGCCCAGCCGCTCACGCACGAGCTGCATCACCAGCATGGCGCTCGCGGCGAGGCACAGGGCGTTGAACGCCTTGAAGACGATGAGATTGGTGGGAAACTCCGGTAGTGCGCGCCACATGAGCGACAACACGAACGGGTATCCCGGAGGAAAGTGCGTCGCACTCGGCGCACCCGGGAGGTTGAGGTATCGGTAGCCATCTCCCCCAGCGAGCGACTTGGCGAGGATCACGTACATCGCGTCGTCGTGAAAGACGCCGACATGATACCGGTCCATCACGGCAAGTCCGACGACGAGCGCCAGCACGCCGACGCTCGCGACGGCCACGCTCCAACGCACCGTCACCGCACGACCTCGTAGACCGTGCCGTACGGAAGCGCCGCAGTGCGCTTCAGCTCCGGCGTCAAGCCGGCCGACGCCTGCAAGGCGGGGCTGAGCAGGATTACGTAGCGCGCGCGCACCGCCGCGAGCATCGCCCCGAGTTGCTGCCTACCCTGCTCGGGCGAGGCAGGGGTGACATACTCGATCGCTGTGAATGAGACGGGCGGCGCAGCGCGGCGGTTCGCGTACAGGGCGATCACCGATTCTCCCTGGCTCACCACGACGTCCCCGCTGTCGGTGTTCGCCCGCACCCATGCAACTGCGGGAAGGATCTGCGCGGTTGCGGCTCGCGACGGCGCGCGCCAGCTCCGCGCCGCATAGGCACCCAGCTCCACGCGCGCGAAGGCGAAGGCGGGAAGCGCCGCGAGCACACCGATGGCAACGCGCGCGCGCGGCACAGCGACGTAGGCACTGCGCACGCCCTCTGCGGCGATGAGCGCGATGAGCGGCCACACGCCCAGGACATATCGCCACGGGGTGTACGGCACCACCACGACGATCGCCAGGTACAGCGCGAGGAATGCAATGGTGACCGGGGCGCGGCGAGCGAACGACCAGATGCCCGCGCCGAGCGCGAGCACCAGCACGGACATCGTCACGACGTGGAGGGGCATGGGAAAGCCCGAGGCAACCCGGTCCTGGAGGAGACGCCAGCACTCCACGAGGTTCATCCAGATCGCTGCCGCGATCAGTCCCACACCGCCTTCACGAATACCGGTGATCAGCCAGCCGACGTAGGAGCCGTAGCTCCCCTCGAGCGGACCCGCCACGCGAGGTGTGGCGACCATCGTCCAGACGATCCACGGAAGTTGCAGGAGCACCGCTGCCGCCGCGACTAGTGCGGCGTCGCGCAGACGTCGGCGCACGAGGAGCACGAACAGCACGGCGAGAAAGAGCGCGACGGCATGCGTCCGCACGAGCATCAGGAGCCCGATCGCCGCGCCGGTCAGCGCGGGCGATACGCGGTCGTGGCCCGTTGCGGACGCGCTCCGCTCGCACAGTAGCATCATCGGCCAGAGGCACGCGATGAAGAGCGGCTCGGAGAGCAGCGCTGCCGACAACGTCAGCACCGGTGAGGACAGGGTGATCGCGATCGCGCCCGCGACCGCGGCACCGCTGCGCCAGCCCAACCGGCTTCGCGCGAACCACCACCACCCACACGCTGCCGCAGCCACGAGCACGCAGTTGATCCCGAGGAGAAACGGCACGTTCTCGGGAAACGCCGGAGCGATGCGCCAGGCCGCTGCGAGAAGCAGCGGATAGAGCGGCGGATAGTGCGTGGCCGCAGGCGCTCCGGGCAGGTGGCTATGCTGAAATCCGTCGCCCGCTGCGATCGACCGCGCGAGCATCGCGTAGATGCCGTCGTCGTGAAAGACCCCCACGAGGTAGGGCGCGGACGCCCACCTCGCCACGACCAGCGTGATCAGGAAGATCAGGGCGGGAGCGACCCACCCCGTTCGTGCACGAGCAGGCGTCGCAGAGTGTGCGACTGACGTCATGCCTCCAGGCCGTACCTGGAGAGCTTGCGGTACAACGTCGATGGATCGATACCGAGCGCCTCGGCCGCGCGGCTCTTGTTGCCCCCCTCGCTTTGGAGCACCCACATGATGTACGCGCGCTCGACTGCCTCGAGCGTGGGGTTCGAGGGCACACGATCCGCGACGAGCGGCTCGCTGACGCGCTGCGTGACCCGCTCGGGAAGCGACGATGGGTTGATGTCACTGCCCGGCGTGAGGATCACGGCACGCTCGAGCGCATTCTCGAGCTCACGAACATTTCCAGGCCAGGTGTAGTTCACCAGCGCGTCGAGGGTTTCGGCCGAGAGCGACTTCTGCTCCTCCTTCCGGAGGCCGGCGATGCGCTCCAGAAAATACTCGGCGAGGAGCGGGATGTCGTCCGCACGCTGGCGCAGGGTGGGGAGGTGCAGCGCGATGACGTTGAGACGGTAGTACAAGTCCGTCCGGAACGCGCCGCGGCGAATCTCCTCCTCGAGCTCGCGGTTGGTCGCCGCGATGAGGCGGACGTCGATCGGCTGGGGATCGGTGGCGCCGACGGGAATCACCTCGCGATGCTGAAGCACGCGGAGGAGCTTTACCTGCGTGGCGGGCGTGGTCTCGCCGATTTCGTCGAGAAAGAACGTCCCCTTTGCGGCGGCGGTAAACAAGCCACTCTTGTCCTTGATGGCGCCGGTGAACGATCCCTTCACGTGACCGAACAATTCGCTCTCGAGCAGGCTCTCCGGCAGCGCGCCGCAGTTGATCGACGCGAACGATCGCTCCGAGCGCGCGGAAAGATCGTGGATGTAACGCGCGATGACTTCCTTGCCCGTTCCCGATTCACCCTGGATGAGCACCGTCGACTCCGTGGGCGCGACGGTTTCCGCCAGGCGCAGCACCTCGAGCCAGCTCCTGCTATTGCCCACCGGGCGCGAGCCGAGCGGCCCTTCGCGACGCTTGATCTCCTGCTTCAGCGTGCGGTTCTCCACGCGCAGCTCGCGATGCTCCGCGGCGCGAGTGAGGATCGCCAGCAGCTCGTCGTTGCGAAAGGGCTTCTGGATGTAGTAGAACGCGCCTTCGTTCACCGCCTGCATCGCCGACTGCAACGTCGCCTGCGCCGTCATGAGGATCACCGGCGTATCGGGGTCCTGCTGCCGTGCGGCGGCGAGGATCTCCACGCCACCGACATCCGGCATGCGCACATCGGTGAGGACGATGTCGGGCTGGATCAGGGCGAGCTGCTCGAGACCGGCGCGTCCCCCGCGCGCGGTATGCGTGGCGAAGCCTGCGTTGCGCAGCAGAATCGCCAGCGATTCCAGGATGCCTGTCTCGTCGTCGACGACGAGGACGGAGGGGACGCGTGTTGAGCTCACGTGAGGACCGTGACGGAGGAGAAAGCGGTGCGGTCGCGCTCCGGCGCCATCACGGCGCGCGGCAGGACGATCGTGAAGCGCGTGCCGGTGGCAGCGCTGTCGAGGAAGACGAGGCCACGATGCGCCTCGATGGCGCGGTGTACGACGGCGAGCCCCAGCCCGCTGCCACCGGGCCGGGTGGTGAAGAAGGGATCGAACACCCCCCCGCGGATGTTGTCGGGGATGCCGGCGCCGCTGTCGCTCACGGTGA
>JBKJMP010000113.1:0-5739 GCA_046596395.1 Gemmatimonadaceae bacterium | reverse complement strand
CGATTCTCGTTCGACATCGAGCTCCGTCGTGCGTGACCTCCGCGCCGCACCGAGTGTTGTGGTTACACCTTTCCTCCTGACCTTACCCCTCGAATGAACAACCTCCGATATCTCGCGCCGGCGGCGTATCTCGTCGCTTTCGTGCTTTTCCTGGTGCCCCTCGTGGACGCGTCGCTGGGCGTCGCGCCCTGGCAGCTTGGAAGCACCCAATGGCGCTACGGTGCAGTCGGCCTGTTGAGCAATGCATTGATGCTACCGTCGGTGGGGGCGCTGGTCGGGGCGCTCACGGCGGTGGGCCTGAGCCATTACAGGACACAGCGGGTCATCGGGATCGGCTCGTGGGTGATGGTGGCGATCGTGTTCGTGGGGATCGTGATGTTCGTGCTCGACGCGATTCAGGCGCGGGGGATGATCCGGCCGCAGATGGCGCTGTCTTATCAGGTGGCGTCGATCACAGCAGTGGTGAAGTTGCTTCTGGGCGCTGCGGTGTTTTGGGCGCTTGGCCGGGCCTGCAATGTGGAGCGGGTCACGCGTCCGGAGCCGAGCCTGGCGCGGGGAAAACGCGACTTGGCGACGTCGTCGTCCTGAGGCGATACCGGATACGGTTCGGGCCGGTGCCGAGCGGAACCATTGTTGGATGCCCGCAACAGAGTGTGGCGAGCATCCGGTGGAAAGAGCTCGGAACTCAATGTTTACGAACGTTGCCCACACATTTGAAGCATCTCTCCTATAACGACTTAGGGCAGTTCGCCGTGCCGTCGATTCGGCTGCGTGTGGCGGAACGATTCCTGCTTTGTGAGCCATGTCACACGACTTGTGCGTGATCACACATCAACGTTTCAACCCCCGCCCCATGCGTTCCAGAATTTCGGCTTTCGTCCTGACGGCGATGTTGGGAATGGCCGCGCCGGCCGCTGCGCAGACGCAGTTTCAGTTTACCAGCGGCGGGACCACGTCTGCATTCGGCGGATATCTCGTCGGGCAGTATCAGGGAATCGCGGGCCCACCGATCGCGGGCAACGTGATCCTCAACTGCGTGGATTTCTTCCACCATGTACGGGTCGGGGATGTGTGGAATGCGAACCTGACGTCGCTCGCGACGGGCGGTGCCACGATCACGGCCGGCAACGTCACGCGGTTCAACAACCTTCAGGCGTATCGCCAGGCGGCGTGGCTGACCACGCAATACGCGGCGAATGTGTCGCAGACCGCCAACATTCAGGCGACCATTTGGGATCTGTTCCCCGGCAACCCGCCGCCCCAGGCGACGAACGACCCGTTCTGGAAGAACGCCTCGCTCGCGTACGTCACGAACAGCGCCCGCGTGGACAGCGACTACGCTGGCTTCTACGTGGTGTCGGACGTCAACACGCACACGAACCCGAGGAACAGCATTCAGGAATTCATCATCGAAGAGGACATCGGCGGCACGGTCATCTCCACGCCCGAGCCGGCCTCCCTTGCCCTTCTCGGTTCTGGCCTCCTCATTCTCGGCTACGGCATCCGCCGACGTCGCAAGTAAGGCTCCGAAACGAAAAACGTCCCGGGCCTTCGCCCGGGACGTTTTTCGTTCAGGGACCAGGGAACCGCGATGCAAACGAACGGTCACGAGCCATCAAACCTCGTGACCGTTCTGGTTTCCTCTCGCCCGCTCGTCCCTCTCGCCCGCTCTACTTCACGAGATGGAAAGATGTCTGCCGCCGCAACGACCACGCCGGCGCGCCATCGGGCCCCAGCACCACATCCTCCTCCTGTGCACTGCGCACCAGCTGGCCGCCCCACTCCGGTACTGGCGACGTAGCCTGCAACTCGATCGAGTACCACATGTTCGGGATGATCGTGGCATCGCCGCGGCCAGGGACGCCATCCTGATAGTCCCACAGGCCGATCAGCGGCCCTGCCCCATGGCCGTGGACACCGATCGGGTGCGAGTACACGGTCCCGTTGACCCCCTCGGCGCGCATGCGCGCGAGCGACGCGCGCAGCACCTCGTTGCCAGTGCGGCCAGCCCGTAGCTCGGCGAGGACGATGTCCTGAAGGCGATTCGAGTTGGCGAGCGCGCGCATCAACCCGGCCGGCGCCGACGTCTCGCCGTCCCGCACTACGTAGCCCATGTGCTGGGTATCGGTGTTGAGCCTGAGCGCGGTGATCCCGAAGTCGCAGTGGAGCACATCGCCGCGCTGGATGACTGGATTCGCGCCGAGCTGCGCGTCCGTTGCTCCCTGGCGCTGCACGGACACCGAGGGCTGGAACCAGGTGCCGAGTCCGAGATCGTTGACGCGCTGACGCATCCACCACACGACATCATCGGTGCGCGTCACTCCGGGCGTGATCACCGCGTTCGAGAATGCCGTCTCGATGACCTGCCATGCAACCGCATTCATGCGCCGGAACATCTCGACTTCCGCCGGTATCCGCGACGCGATCAGTTCGAGTGGCAGAGCCTCGGCGCGCGTGAAGCGCGACGTCCACCGTGGGCCGAGCGACGCGCGCATGCCCTCGAGCTCACCGGACGACAATCCGTCCGAGAAGGCGAAGACGCGCGACGTGTTGAGCGCAATCGTTTGGGGCTGGCGGGACTCGATGGTCTGCGCGAGCACCGTCCACTGCGCGTCGCCCCAGAGCTCCGCCTGCTGGCCGCCGCGCGAGCCGGCGGGGCCGGCGGCAGCTGCAGTCGAACGCACAGCCTGGAATACGCCACCCTGCGAGGTGCCTCCGAGGGCGATTCGCTCCACCGTGCACGGTGCGGACGCCGGCGCGGAACGACGCGGGCGCGCGCACTGGTCGAAGAATACGTAGATCGTCCGGCGCCGCGCGGCGAAGGTGGTCGGCGAGACGAGGGACGTGAAGACGGGATCCTCGTTGTATTCGCGCATCGGCACGACCCACATCTCGACGCGGTGCTTGCGCATGAGGGCCGGCAGGGTCGTGGCCATTCGCTCCTCGAGCCACCGCTGTTGTTCGGCCGCCTGCTCGCGCAGCGTCCCGAAAGGGCGTTCCTGCGCGAGGATCGCGGGTGCGGCGAGCAGTGCCGCGACGAGGTTGGGCAAGCTGCGACGACTCCATGAGCTCATGTGCTTCTTCTCGGGGTTGGGGCGTGCGTCAGCCGCGCGAATCGGACGCGGGCGCGGGCAGGTCGGGGTCGAGCGGATCGGAATCGACGTCGCGCGCCATGCTGCTTCGGCGCACGAGCATGATCGCAGCGGCCAGGATCAGCGCCCAGAGGCAGATCGTCAGCTCGCTCTGCGCGAACGCGCGCAGTGCCATGCCGGGCCAGTCGTGGAATTCGGCGCGCGCCGTTCCTTCAGGCTCGCGGCCCAGCGAGATGAGCGCGAGGCTCGTGGCCATCTCGCCCACGACCTCGACGAGCGCGAAGAGCGGCGCGCGCCACAGCCACGCGCGCACGGGAAAGTTCGCGAGGTGCGCGGTGGTCATGCCGAGCATAATGGCAGTACCGGCGACGAACACAACCCCATAGAACAGCCAGCTCACGCTGCCGTGCGTGAAGGCGAGGGCGCGCACGAGGCGCAGCACGACGCCCGTGATGATCGCCATCTCGAGCAGCGAGAGCGACAGCTTCCGAAATGCGGGAGGCTCCTCCAACCGCCACTCGATGGTGCTCCGCGGAAAGAAAGAGGGCATCGGATTCAAGGTGGCATGCGTGCAGAGAGCGGGCAAGGCGAGCGAGTGCTCTTGTTCGACAGCCGCACGAGGGCCACCGTTGCGCTCATCCCGGCGTGCGTGACGAACGATCGGTGGGGACATACGGTGAGCCGCGCATCACCGCTATGAGGGCATCCTCGATGCGGTCGAACGAGAAGGGCTTCGTGAGGACGGGTTGGCGAGACACGCTACCACGCGTGTACGTGCTCACGACGTCTCCAGTGATGAAGACGGTACGCGCAGCGAGCCCTGGCCGCTCGACGCGCAGCCGTTCGTGGAAGGCGAACCCATCCATGCCGGGCATGCGCAGGTCGCACACGATCGCGTCCACACCCCCGGTGCGTGCTGCCTCCAGGGCCGCCGCGCCATCGCCTGCCGTGACGACGCTGAAGCCGCGCAGCGTACCGAACGCCTCCATGCCGCTCCGGAGTGCCGGCTCGTCGTCCACGAACAGCAGGCGAATACCCGCGAGTGGCGAACGAAGGGTGAAGGGCGCGAGCTCGCTCCCGGCATCGGAGTCGTTCGCGGGTGCGGAGACGGCCGGCAGCGTCACGCGGAACGTCGTGCCCGCCTCGCCCGTTTCGGCGATCTCGATGGTGCCGCCGTGCGTGGTGACGATTCCATAGCTCACGCTGAGGCCGAGGCCCGTCCCTTCGCCCTCCTTCTTCGTGGTGAAGAAGGGCTCGAAGATGTGCGCGCGAACAGCCGCCGAGATGCCGCGGCCACTGTCGCTGACCTCGAGGCGCACGGCGCCCTCTGCGCTGTACGTGCGCACCTTGAGGTCGCCGCCCTTCGGCATCGCCTGCACGGCGTTGGTGATGAGATTGAGGCAGACCTGCTGGATCTGGCGCGCGTCCCCCATGACCGAGTGTAGTCCCTCCTCGAGGTCAGTCTCGACGCGGACGGCCGCCTCGCTGAACTGATAATGCCGCATGCGCACGGTGCGCGACACGACGCCATTGATGTCGAGCGGGGCGCGATGCGGCTCGCTACGGCGTGCGAAGGCGAGGAGGTCCTTCACCACCTGGCTGGCCCGCAACGTCTCGCCCCGGATGACCTCGATGGACTCGCGCTGCGACGCGTTGAGTGACGGTTCGCGCAGCAGCAACTGGGCGAACGCGCTGATGCTGCTGAGCGGGTTGTTGACCTCGTGCGCGACGCCCGCCACGAGTTCGCCGACAGCCGCGAGACGTTCCGATTCCATGAGGCGCACGCGCAGCTCGCGGTCCTGCGTCATGTCGCGCCCGATGAGCAGCACACTCGGCGGATCGGCTTCGGGGAGCCGGCTCGCGGCGAGGGCGACGACGCGCGTGCTGCCGCCCGGCAGCATCACCTGCACTTCGACGCGCGCGGGTCGCCCGCCGAACGCCGCAGTGAGCGCATCCGCGAGCGTGTCCCGGTCAACGGGCAGGAGGAGGTCGATGAGGCTCCTGCCGACGATCTGGTGCGGCTCCGTGCCGAACACTTCACGCACGGCATCGTTGGCTTCCCTGATCCGTCCCGTGGCGTGGAGGACGGTGAGCACGGCGTCAGGGGCGGCGCGGAACAGCGTGCGAAAGCGCCACTCCGCCTGCTTCATCGTCTCGAAGAGCTCAGCGTTCGCGAGGGCGACGGAGAGCAGGTCGGCCATGGCTTCCACGCGCTCGAGCTCGAGCGGCGTGAAGGTTCGCACGGCGGCAGAAACGAGCGTGACCGCCCCGATGCGCTCACCACGCCGCTGCACGGGGATGACCGCCATACCGCGTAACGTCTCGGGGACGTGGTCGAAGACCGCGGTGTTCACCTGACCGCGGTGCTCGGTCACGTCGGCCACGCACCAGGTCTCGCCGGAGCGCATCACGCGGCCCATCGCGGAGCCGGCGACGGGAATCTGCGATCCGGCGACGGAGGCGATGATGCCGCTCGCGGCGACGAGCTCGATCTTTCCATCGGTGTTCGCGAGGCCAAGCACCGCGCCGTCGGCCTGCGCGACGTCCCCCGCGGCCTCGAGGAACCGGTCGAGTACGCGGCGCGGATCCAGCTCCAGCGTGATCTGTTGCCCGAGCCACCACATTCGGTGCAGCACGCGCTGGGCAT
>JBKJMP010000042.1:0-6807 GCA_046596395.1 Gemmatimonadaceae bacterium | reverse complement strand
AACTGGGGGGAGTCCAGATGGTGCTGGATGACGGCGATACGAAAAAAGCCGGCGCGAAAGCGCCGGCTTCTCCGTATATCCGAACGAGCGACTAGCGCTTGGCCTTCTTGGCGCTCTTCTTCTTGGCTCCGGACTTCTTCTTCGCAGCCTTCTTGGCGCCGCCCTTCTTGGCACCAGCCTTCTTGGCGCCGGACTTCTTGGCGCCGGACTTCTTGGCGGCCTTCTTGGCGCCACCCTTCTTCTTTGCGGCCATGGTAATCTCCAGTGAAGGAGTGAATCGCCCGATCGAACCCCCGGTGGTTCGTACGAGCCAGTGGATGAACGCCGAGGCGTTTTCACCACCGCGGCACGATCTCATGGCGAGACCGTGACGATGAGGCGGCGCCGATGCTACGAGGCGCCGCTGAAGCTTGTGAAATAGCGTTGGTGTGTGTCGATGCGTGTGGGTCTGTGCGGCTGCTCCGCAATTTCTTTACCGCGACGCACCATTTGACTCGCCAACCAGACAAATCCATCCGCTGTCGCGGCGCTCCAGCTGGAGAGCGCGAGACGACCGGCACTGCGGACGAACGAACGAAATGCAATCTGGCGGTGCTGCGGACGCGTGTGTGCACGCGTGTCGAGACGGCTCAAGGAGACGACGCCGGCCTGCGCGGCTGGCGTTGTGATCGCGATGTGAACGACCTCTCTGCGGGAAGAACCCACGCAATACCCTGAGCACTTGTTCGAGCTCGATGTGCCGATCAAACGACGACACATCTCCGATGAGCAACGTTCGGCGAATATAGGAACATGTGAAATTGCACGCAATAGTGGATCGCGCGTCTCATTATGTACGGCGATGAACGCGCATATGATCACACGGCGTCACGATCCCTGCAGTGACGCACCGCACCATGTGCGCGCGATGATGCGCGACGCCGCCGATCGTTGGGGTTCCCTCACCAGCAGTCACCTGCGAGTTTTCGCACACGCCGAGCATGCCGCCGGCATGATGTGCTACCGCTATCCGAGTGAGGCGTACGTGAGAGCGCTGGTCAAGGAGACGTCCGGTCCCGGCTTCACGATGCGCGAGGTTCCGCAGCCGTCGATTCGCGATGACGAGGTACTTATCAGGGTGAGACGTGCAGGTGTGTGCGGAACGGACGTGCACATCTACGACTGGGATACGTGGGCGCAGGGACGGTGTCGTCCTCCCTTCACCGTCGGCCACGAGTTCGCCGGCGACGTGGTGCAGGTGGGCAGCCTCGTGGCCGACGTGCGCGAGGGCGACCGGGTGACGGCGGAAGGCCACATCGTCTGCGGCCGCTGCCACCTTTGCCGGACGGGCAATGCACACGTGTGCCCGAACACGCGCATCATCGGTGTCGATCGCGACGGATGCTTCGCCGACTACATCGCGATGCCGGCCGCGAACGTCTGGCATCTCGACGATGCGGTGTCCCATGAGGTCGGTGGCATTCACGACCCGATGGGCAATGCATTTCATACGGCGCTCGTGGGTACGGAGATGTCCGGCAAGACCGTGCTGGTCACCGGCTGCGGCCCGATCGGAATCTTCGCGGTCGGGATCTGCAAGGCGGCGGGGGCGTCGCGCATCATCGCGAGTGACGTGAACCCAACGCGCCTCGCGCTCGCGCGCACCATGGGTGCGCACGATGCGGTGACGCCGGCCGATGCCAACGCCGCGGTGAAGGCAGCGACGGGCGGGCTCGGCGTTGACGTCGTGCTGGAGATGTCCGGTGTTCCCTCGGCAATCCACCAGGCCTTCGCGCTGGTGCGGGTCGGCGGCCGCGTGCAGATGCTCGGCATTCCCGCGAAGCCGATGGAGCTGGACTTCGCGACGGAGGTGATCTTCAAGGGGATCACGGTCTATGGGGTGGTGGGGCGACGGATGTACGACACGTGGATCCAGATGACGCAGTTCCTCCGGTCCGGACAGTTCGATCCAACTCCCGTGATCACACATCGCTTTCCGCTCGAGCAGTTCGACGACGCCATCGCGGCGATCAAGGGTGGGTCGGCTGGGAAGGTCGTCTTCGAGATTGGCTAGTTCAGAACTGGACGAGAGGACGAGAGGACGAGAGGAAAGCGCCTCCATGCTCCCTTCGGCCTGATCTCGCCGCGATCGCGTAGTCTCTCGTCCTCTCGTTCTCTCGTCCTCTCGCCCCCTCCGTCCTCTCGTCCCCTTCACAGATATGTCACTCAACACCGCATTCACATCCGGGCTGGAGTCCAGGCTTCAGCAACTTCGCGACGATCGGGTCTACAAGCGCCTCAACTTCATCGACTCGCCGCAGGCTGCGCGCGTGAAGATGGAAGGGCGCGGCGATGTGCTCATCCTCTCGTCGAACAACTATCTGGGACTCTGCGCCGAACCGAGCGTGGTTCGGGCAGGAATCGATGGGCTGGAGCGGTACGGCGCGGGAACGGGGAGCGTGCGCTTCATTTGCGGTACGCTCACGATTCACCGCGAGATCGAGGCGGCGCTCGCCCGGTTCGTCGGGACGGCGGCGTCGATGTCGTTCGTTTCGGCGTGGAATGCGAACGAGGGGCTGACGGCCACGGTGCTGGAGGAAGGCGATTTTGTGTGCTCCGACGCGCTCAATCACGCGTCGATCATCGATTCGATCCGTCTGGCGAAGTCGATCACGAAGTGCCAGAGCGCGGTGTACAAGCATGCGGACCTCGACGACCTGCGCGCGAAGCTGCAAGCGGCGAAGGGCGCGAAGCGGCGCATGGTATGGAGCGACGGCATTTTCTCGATGGAAGGCTCGATCGCACCCCTGCCCGACCTGTTGCAGATCTGTCGCGAGCACGATGCCATTCTCGTGATCGATGACTCGCACGCGACGGGCGTGCTCGGGAAGAACGGACGTGGCACGGCAGAGCACTTCGGCGTGGTCGGGGAGATCGACATCATCACGTCGACGCTGGGCAAGGCACTGGGTGGCGCTGCGGGTGGATTCGTCGCCGGCTCGGAGGCCCTCTGCGACTACCTGACGCAGCGCTCGCGTCCGCAGCTGTTCTCGAATGCGCTGCCTCCGACGGTTGCGTGCAGCGCGTTGGCGGCGGTGGAGTTCATCGAGGGGCATCCTGAGCGCGTGCAGGCGCTTCGCGACAACTCGTCGTACTTCCGCGAGCAGATCGTCGAGGCCGGGTTCAAGCCACTGCCGGGCGAGACGCCGATCATCCCGATCATCGTCGGTGAGACGGCGACGGCGATCCAGATGAGCGACCAGCTTCTCGACGAAGGGGTGTTCGTCACCGGTTTCGGGTATCCGGTCGTGCCCCAGGGTGAGGCCCGGGTGCGGTGCCAGGTGTCGGCCGCGCACACCAGGGCCGACCTGGATGAGGCGGTTCGGGCGTTCGTGAAGGTTGGTAAACGTCTGAAGCTGGTGTGACCAGCGGAGGTGCAGATCCTTCGCTGCGCTCAGGATGACGAGTGGTCTCAATCCTCGCTGCGCTCAGGATGACAAGTGGTTTGAGCCCGCGCTGCGCTCGTGATGACGCAGGTTCTGTGATCCCGGTCCTGTTCAACGCGCAAAACGGCCTTATAGTAGTCCGTGACGTAACGGGAGCTATCTTCGTCCCAGACTTGAGTCTGCGTCCGCTGGCGGCCGCGGTTCGAGCTCTCTTTTTTCATGAGGTACCTGTATGCGATTCCTCCGTGTCCTGGGCGTAGCCGTCGGCTTCGCCGCAGTCCTCTCCCAGTCGAGTGAGGCGCAGGATTCCCGGCAATTCAAGGATGCGTGGTTCTGGGGGGTGAAGGGGGGCGCGCTGTCGTTCAACTCCGCCACCACGACCACCGGCGGCGCCCCGCTCATCGGCGCGGAATGGCTCATCACGCGCAGCCGGGGCGGCCTGTACCTGAGCTTCGACCAAGCGTGGTTCACGACGCAGGGCGCCTTCACCGACCGGGATCCCGACAGCACCTTCTCGCGCCCCGTTCGACTGAAGAACATGCGCCGCTTCACGCTCGCGGGAATGGTCTTCCCGATGCAGACGCGGGACCTCCACCCGTACGCCGGCGCTGGCCTCACGTTCAACCAGATCGCTGGCGCCACGCTCCTCACCGGGGCGACAAATGGCGCGCAGTACCAGAACGCGCTCGAGAACATCCAGTCGCGCAAGGCCGTGTTCTCGCCAATTTTCCTGGCGGGCGTCCAGAAGCGCATGACTCGCTTCTCGGTCTTCGGCCACGGTACGGCATCGCCGACCCAGCAGGCGTTCTTCCTCTCGAACGAAGGTGGATCGGCATTCAACTTCTCGCTCGAGTTCGGGCTCCGCTACAACGTGGGCAGCTCGATCGACCGCGCGCGCTGAGTCGCTGCCGTAAGCACCCCACGCTGAAAGGGCCGCCATCGTTGGCGGCCCTTTTCGTTGCTCATCCGCGATACGAAACACGAGCGAATGCTGCCGGCGTCTTCGAGACGTACGGGTCGTCGCGCACGAAGTACCGTAGCGGCCAGTCGGCGGCGTGCGTGATCCCGATGCGCGGAGTCACGACAACGTCGGCATCGTAGACGGGAGCGCCTGCACGGAGCACGATCGGTCCAGTGCGGAGCGACAGGCCATTCATCGAGCCGTCGATGCCCATCGCCAGGCACAGCTTGCCGGGTCCGTTCGTGAGATCCACATCGCGCCGAGCGCGTGGGCGCCGGCGCCGCATGATCTCGATGCCGCCGAGGGGACGAACGGCGCGAATGAGTACCGCGCTACCGTGGCCGCGCTCGCGCGTGACCACGTTGAAGCACCAGTACATGCCATAGATGAAGTACACGTACGCCGTCCCCGGCGGACCGAAGAGCGCCTCGGTTCGGCGCGTGATGCCGGCGACAGCATGACACGCCGGATCATCGGGGCCGGTATACGCTTCCGTCTCGACGATCGTGGCGGCGGTCGTTCCTTCTGCCGTCTCGCATTCGATGATGCGGCCGAGCAGATCGCGGGCGACGAGCTCGGTTGGCCGATCGTGAAAGCTGACTGGAAGCAGCGCACGGAAACGAGAACGCCGCGCAGGTAGCGCGGCGTCTCGTGTCATGCGGTGGTGCGGGCCGTCTTCCTGGCCCGCGTCTTCTTCGCGGCAGGAGGGGCCGCCTTTGCGGCGGGCGCCGCCACCTTGGGCTTGGTCTTGGCTGCAGGCACCTTCGCCGCTGCTTTCGCGGCAGGTGACTTCGCGGCAACGGCCGGCGCGGCCTTCTTCGCCGCCGGCTTCCGGCCGCGCTTCGCTGCGGGCGCTGCGGCTTCCACCCGCGCAGCCGCGATTGGTGGTGTCGGCGCCGGAGTGTCGGCGGCCGGCGCTGCTGCTGGCGTCGCAGCGGAAGCAGCGGGCATTGCGGCCGCGCTCGACGACGATTGACCAACCACTCCAATGCTCAGGAGACCCGCGGGTGGCGCGCCCCCTGGGCGACCGCCCCGTCCGCGCGCGCTTCCGGCGCCGCGTGGCCCCATGCCGCGCGGTGCAACGACTGCGGCCGTGGGCGCCGGTGCATTACTAATGGCGGTCTTCGCCAATTGGTCGGCAACGGATTCTGCTTCGGCAACGCGCGCGATCTCGAAGTCGTCACCGCGACGACGGAGGTCGATGATGTCGTTGTCGTGCGCGTCCTTGAGAATGCGTGGGAAGTTGCGGTCACTCAGGCTCTCGCTATCGCGACCGAGGAGTTC
Organism: Gemmatimonadaceae bacterium; assembly: GCA_046596395.1. Classification (GTDB taxonomy): domain Bacteria; phylum Gemmatimonadota; class Gemmatimonadetes; order Gemmatimonadales; family Gemmatimonadaceae; genus AG11. The sequence continues at coordinate 1,137 of JBKJMP010000042.1, read as the reverse complement.
CCGTGCCTTGCCGCGTACGATGCCGGTACGCACGGCGGCGTCGCCGCTGACGAGCTCCGCCACCGCACGGCGGAGCAGGTCGAACGCTTCGTCGCGCGTAAGGCGCTCGCCGGTGCTGCCGATCTGCTCGATCGGCTCAGCGCGTGGCTGCGGCGCGGGACGCGGTGTGCGCTCGGAACGATCTGCACGTCCACGCGCGGGCGCATCGCCAACTATGGGTGCGACGGCCGGAGCTGCGGCCGTGAGCGTGCCCGCATCGGCCTCCGGGGTGACACCAGGAGGGGCGGACACTTCGCCCTCCATCGTGCCTGCGGCGACATCGGTGCGCGGGCGATCGTCGCGATCGCGACCGCGGCCACGACGGCCGCGACGGCGACTGGAGCTCTTGTCGCCAGCGCCGAGTGCGGGCACTTCCGTACGCGCGGCTTCGTCGGCCGCAGCGTTTTCCGCCGCGCGTGCATCCCCCTTCGCGCCACTCGGCAGACCGATCTCCAGCTGGCCGTTCTCGAGCTTGGTGGCCGAGAGTAGTCCGCGCTGTACGGCGTCCTGCACGAAGCGGGAGAACTTGGCCATGCCGAGGTCCTTCTCGTCGAACTGGCTGTCGACCTCCTGCATGACCTGCTTGAGGCGATCGGAGCGCATGACATCGCCGTTCCGCTGCATGCGGCTGATCGCTTCGGTAACGAGCTCCCACGGATCCTTGGAAACGGCTTCTTCCTCGTTGGTCTTCACCAGACCAGCGAGGGCGTTGTAGCTGTAGTATTCGTCGCAGTTCATCACCAGCAGATCGCTGGAGCTTTCGCGGATCCCGACGCCGATGACGTACTTGCCGTACTCCTTGAGCTTCATGACCATGCTCGAGAAGTCGGAGTCGCGGGAGAGCAGGATGAAGGTGCCGATCTCGGGACGCGTGAACATCAGTTCGACGGCGTCGATCGCGAGGCGGATATCGGTGGCATTCTTCTTCGAGCTGCCGTAAGCCGGTGCCATGATCATGTCGATCGATGACTCGGCCAATGGCACCACGTACTGCGGGTAGCGGCGCCAGTCGGCGTAGGCACGCTGGACGGCAACCTTGCCCTTGATGATGTCCGATGAGAGGAGGTTCTTGAGCTCCGTCTGCAGGTCGGAGCGGAT
>JBKJMP010000675.1:0-3166 GCA_046596395.1 Gemmatimonadaceae bacterium | reverse complement strand
CGCAGACCTTCGCGCTCAAGAAGGATCCGCGCACGCCGGCCACGCAGGCCGACCTCCTCGCCCAGTTCGACTTCCTCAAGCAGGTGCGCGAGCGCACGACGAACGCCCACGACGCGGTGAAGACGATCCGCTTCGTGAAGACCCAGCTCGATGACCGCGAGAAGCGGCTGACCGGACAGGCGCAGGCCGACTTCCGCGCGATGGCCACCACGCTCCGCACCGAGATCTCAATCGTGGAGGACTCGATCTACCAGACGAAGAACCGCAGCGGGCAGGATCCGCTCAACTATCCCATCCGCCTGAACAACAAGATTGCCGCACTCGCAGGTGTCGCGGGCGGATCCGAAGCCGCGCCGACTCGGCAAGTCACGACGGTGTTTCAGGGCCTCGCGAAGCAGCTGGACGGCGAGCTCACGAACCTGAAGAAGGCGCTCGACGCACGTCTCCCCGCGATCAACGCGACGCTCCGCAGGGAGGGTTTGCCGGAGATCGTTCCACGGCCGGCCGATGTGCCGCCCCCTCCCGGCGCCATCATCGGATGAGGGAACGCGGGGACGAGAGGAGGTGAGGACGAGAGGACGACTAAAGACGTTGTTCTAGTCGTGCTTCCTCTCGCCCTCTCGTCCCGATCACTTCACCCCAGGACGCCCATGCCCATGGTGTGATATCCCTTGTCGACATAAAGAGTCGTGCCCGTGATACCGGATGCGAGCGGCGAACAGAGGAAAGCAGTCACCATTCCGACCTCGCGCGCCGTCAGCTCTTCCGACAACGGCGCGTTGTCCTTCACGTAGGCGACCATCTTCTCGATGATCCCGATCGCCGACGCCGCGCGCGACGCGAATGGGCCCGCGGACACCGTATTCACGCGGACGCTCCACTTTCGTCCCGCCTCGAATGCCAGCAGCCGCGTATCGCTCTCGAGGGCCGCCTTCGCGCTCGACATGCCACCGCCGTAACCCGGGATCACGCGCTCGCTGGCCATGTAGGTCAGCGACGCGAACGCGCCGCCCCGCCGCATCAATGGGCCGAACCGCGAGACCATCCCAACGAGCGAGTATGCGCTCGCGCTCATCGCGGCGAGGTAGCCATTGCGGCTCGTCTCCAGCAGCGGCTTCTTGACTTCCGGGCCGTTCGCCAGCGCATGCACGAGGATGTCCAGCGGCTGCTCGCCGAAGTCCGCGACGAGCCGCGTTGCCATGCCATCGATGGAGCAGTCGCCCACGTCCTTGTACCGCTTGCTCGTGCGGAGATCCTCCGGCATTGCGTCGTACGTGTCGAATACGGCGTCGAGCGGATAGATCTTCTCGAACTGGAGCAGCGAGCCGTCGCTGAGCGCCCGCGACTCGTCCATCTTCCCGCGCTCGAGCAGGTTCATGAAGATGTTGAGCGCGGGGGGCCACGTCCCCACGCACACCGTTGCGCCTGCCTCGGCCAACGCCTTTGCGATGGCGAACCCGAAGCCCCCGTCATCTGCGACGCCCGCCACGAGTGCCCGGCGTCCGGTCAGGTCGATGTTGAGCATCCGTGCATTATGACACGTGCGACCGGCCGTAAGAAGGGGGGTGACGACATCGATGGACTGGTGAAGCTCTTGCTATAGGGAGCCCCAAGGGGGTGACGGGCGATCCGTCACGGGGCGCAATCGCGTACCGCAACCCTCCGCCGCACGCCGCACGCGTTCCGGCGGCGCAATCGCATGCCGCAACCCACGTCATACATGGCGACTCTGCTGTATGTAGACGACGAGGAGACGATTGGCCGCGTGGTGGAGCGCTACTTCTCCCGGCGCGGCGACACGGTCTACCTGGCCCGGTCACTCACCGAGGCGCGCGAGATCCTCGCGACGCGCGAACCATCGGCGGTCATCATCGACGTGCAACTCGGCGGCGAGAGCGGCTTCGAGCTCCTCCGGTGGATCGAGGAACGACGTCCCGTACTGGCCGACCGGGTGACGTTCGTGACCGGGGATCTCGTGGACGTTGCCGACGCCCAGCAAGGCGAAGGCTCGATGGGACGGCGCGTGATCCAGAAGCCGTTCGACCTCTCGACCCTGGCGACTGTCGTGGATGGAGTGGCACTTCGGTAAGTTGGTGAAGTCACCAAGTCACCAATTCCCATCAAGACCTCCCCGCCCGAAGGCCAGCTCACCGCGCCCGAACCCCGCCAGGCCTCATCGCTTGGTCCCTCGTTCGCGCGCGGCCTGTGGCGCATTGCCGCCGCCGACGTGTCGAGCGGTAACAAGGTGGCGCTGCTGCATGACGGCCCCGCGACCTTCGACGCCATGTGCGAGGCGATCGCCGGCGCGCGCGAGAGCGTCGTGCTTGAGGCGTACATCTTCCGCTCGGACGACGTGGGCAACCGGATCGGCGACGCGCTCATTGCCGCGGTCGATCGCGGCGTCCCGGTGCGCCTGTTGAGTGACTGGATCGGCATGCGCGGAATCTCGAAGAGCTACCTCGCGCGCCTGCGCGACGGCGGTATCGAACATCGCGTCTTCAATCCACCAGGCTTCCGCGCCTGGCTCGGACTCATTCCGCGCGACCATCGAAAGCTGCTGGTGGTCGATTCCAAGATCGGCATCACCGGCGGCGTCGGCATCGGCAACGAGTGGATGGGACAGACGAAGCGCCATCGCGGCAAGTGGCGCGACACCGCCGTCCGCATCGAGGGCGCTGCCGCGCAGGCGATGCACACGGCATTCGACACGATGTGGGAGCGCGCCGACAAGCGCGAGCGCCGCGGTTCGCACCGGCTGATTCGCCGAGCCGCCCGCGGTGCGCATCTCGATCCCGCCACCGCCGAGCCGGCGCTCGTCGGCATCGTCGAAGGAGAGCCGCTGCGGCTCCGCATCGCGCGCGCCCTCCAGATTCAGGCCATCTCGGCGGAGCGTTCCATCTGGATCGCGAACGCGTACTTCGTCCCCAGCCCAGCGGAGGTCGAGGCGCTCATGGGTGCGGCGCGCGATGGTGTGGACGTCCGTATCCTCGTGCCCGCGCGCAACGATCACCCGTGGGTATCGTTCCTCACGCGGCGCTACTATCGCCGTCTCCTCACCAACGGCGTGCGCATCTGGGAATGGAAGAGCACGATGATGCATGCGAAGACGAGCGTCGTGGACGGACGCTGGGTCCGCATCGGCTCGACGGACTTCAACCTGCTCGGC
>JBKJMP010000451.1:0-3317 GCA_046596395.1 Gemmatimonadaceae bacterium | reverse complement strand
GGTGCCGCGGAGCTGCTTGAGGAGTTGCGCCAGCGACCGGTGCGCCTCGCGCGCCCGTGGCGGGGCGATGAGGTGGGTGAACGCGTCCGGATCCCAGGCGCGCTCCTGCATCGTCGTCATCATCGTGCGCGCGGTCGAGTCGCCGATGCCGGGCATGAGCATGAGGATGCGATACCAGCTCACCTCATCGCGCGGGTTCTCCGAGACGCGGAGGAACGCGAGCACGTCCTTGATATGCGCGGCCTCGAGGAACTTGAGGCCCCCCCACTTCTCGAAGGGGATCTTCCGGTTGGTGAGCTCGATCTCGAGATCGGCGGACATGTAGCCGGCGCGGAAGAGCACCGCCATCTCGCGGAGGGGCATCCCGGTCTCGAGGAGCTGGAGGACGCGATCGGCGACGAAGCGGGTCTGCTGCGCCTCGTCCTTCGCCGTCACGAGCCAGGGGCGTTCGCCTCCGACTCGTTTCGTGTACAGCTCCTTCGTCACCCGAGCCTCGGCGCGCGAGATCACGATGTTCGACAGGTCGAGGATCGGTTGGGTGGAGCGGTAGTTCTGCTCGAGGGTCACCATCGTCGTTCCGGGAAACTGCCGCGGAAAGTCGAGGATGTTCTTGAAATTCGCTCCGCGGAATGAATAGATGCTCTGCGCGTCGTCGCCGACGACGGTGAGCCGACCGTGGCCGCACATGCCGCGGAGGATGCGGGCCTGGAGGAGGTTGGTGTCCTGGTATTCATCGACCAGGACATGCTCGTAGAGTCCGGCGATGCGCGCCTGGAGGTCGGGCGATGCCTCGAGCATCGTCGCCCAGAAGAGCAGGAGGTCGTCGTAATCCACGAGGTTGCGCTCCTGTTTCCGCAACGTGTAGTCGGCGAAGAGCGCGTTGATCTGTGGTTCGTACTCGAGGAAGTGGGGCACGTCACGATGGAGCAGCTCGTCGAGAGGGAGCTCGGTGTTGACATGGCGGGAGTAGAGCCAGTGCAGGGTCTCTTTCTTCGGAAAGCGTTTCGCGCTCTTGGCCAGCCCCAGGGATCCCCGCGCGAGCTGCATGAGGTCTTCGGCGTCCCCCTGATCCATGATGGTGAATCCGGCAGGGAGGCCGGCGGACTGGCCGAACTGCCGGAGGAGGCGGTAGCCGACGGAGTGGAAGGTGCCGCCGTGGACGCGGTTGCCCGCGGAGCCGACGAGACGTTCCGCTCGCGTGAGCATCTCGGCGGCAGCTCGACGGGTGAACGTGAGGAGGAGGATCCGCTCGGGCGCGATCCCCCGCTCGACCAGGGCGGCCACTCGGTGGATGAGGGTCCTCGTCTTGCCGGTGCCGGCTCCGGCGATGACCAGGAGCGGGCGATCGCCGAATGTGACCGCGTGCGACTGGTCTGAGTTGAGCGCCGCAGTCACTCGGGTCTCATCTGGCGATGGCAGGTCCCGCGGGCGGGGACGGTAACGGCGCGGCTCGTCGGCCATGGGCTGATATATAGTTGGTGGCCCGAAGGTCCGCCGAACCTGCTGGGGTGGGTAGCGGTTTGTGACGATGGGCGCGTCTGCCAGTCAAGAGGGCGTTGTCCCGATCTGTCCGAAGAGGATGGGTGGGTCGAAGCGAGCCGGTCAAAAGGGCTTGTTTTGATGTGGTGGGGTGCCCGGTGATGGGCATCACGGCGGCAAAAAGTCTGGACGTCGAGTTTGCGAATGTGCCTTGCGGGATCGAAAACAAGCGGAGTGGGAGGGGGGCGGCTTACTTGACCGCGTGCCCCTGCCCTCCTATGTTGCTTCGATTGCCCTGATTGGGCACGTAGTGTCTGTTGTATGCACGTGTAGTACGCACGACCAGTCGGTTCGCAGTTATTCACGCACCATTCCTTAGGGGGAAGAATGCAAAAGGTTTCTCGTACGCTATTGACTCTCGGAGTCCTGGCGTTCGGCACGTTGACGGCGGCTTGCGGTGATAAGGTCACTCTCACCGAAACTTCCGCGCCCGTCGGCGTCCAGAGCGTCACTGTTTCACCACCCAGCGCGACGATCGGCGTCAACCAGTCCATTCAGCTGGTTGCCTCGGTCATTGCTGATGCCACCACGGCGAAGACCGTGACGTGGACCAGCAGCAATGCCGCGATTGCGACCGTCGATGCGACGGGTCGTGTCACGGCGCCTGCGACCTCGCAGGGCGGTACGGTCACGATCATCGCGACCTCCACGGCTGATGCAAGCAAGCAGGGTGCAGCGGCAATCGTCGTCACCACGCCGACGGTCCAGGTTCCGCCTTCTGTTTCGATCAACTCGGTCACCGACAACTTCGGCAACCCGGTCAATCTGAGCGCTACGGCTGGCCAGATTAACGTGACGGTCAACGTTTCGAACACCGCCGGCGCGAGCCGTATCGAGGTGTTCCTTTCGACGAACTGCACGACGAACACGATCAGCGCGACGGACGTCTCTGCCGCCACGCAGGACCTCACGGCGGGCCAGAACGGCCCCGTCACGCTGAGCATCAACACGGCAGCGCTGACCGCCGCGAACGCTCCGCGTTTCTCGAACGGCAACTATTGCATCAAGGCGCGCCTGACGACCGGTGTCGGTTCGGCGACGCCGACGACGGTCGTCGCGACGAACACCACGCCGATCACGCTCGCGAACACGAACCAGTTCGCCGCCACCCTGTCCTTCACCAACTCCCCGCGTAAGACGGGCAGCCCGGTGAGCGCAGTGTCGAGCATCAACGGCCTGAACTACAACTCGGGCAACCTGACGGTCACGCTGAACCCGGTGATCTTCACGAGCGCGAACCCGGTCGCCCTGATCTCGGGCTACCTCACGCAGAACGGCGAGCGCGCCGGCGGCGTCCCGGCTTGCGGCGCGGCCCCCTGCTCCATCGCGTTCACCAACCAGACCGTCACCAGCGGCGCGGCGTCCATCACGTTCACGGACACCTCCGCCACTGGCGTTCGCTCGATCTTCCTGTACAACTCGCTGCCGGTTGGCGACACGCTGTACATCACGTCCGCCACGGACGCTGCTGGTAACCCGATCACCGTCACGCCAACCCCGGGCACGCCCGCGTTTGTCGTCACCGGTGGTATTCGCATCGACAACGACAATCCGTCGCTTGCCGGCGCGTACACGGTCACGGCTCCGAACGGCTACATCGGCACGGCGTACACGTTCTCGAGCGGCACCTCTGGTGTGGCTGCTTCCGACATCAAGGCTGGCGTTGCTGGTGTCGGCAACGTGACCACCACGTACTACGTCGGACCCGCTGGCGGCACGGTCTTCAACGGCAGCGCGGCAACGATCTGCTCCACGACCGGTCTCACGGCCGTCACGAG
>JBKJMP010000305.1:0-6858 GCA_046596395.1 Gemmatimonadaceae bacterium | reverse complement strand
CCGGCAATGGCCATCGTCATTTGTAGCATGGATCCTCAGGGAACGTGTCGTCGATATTGGCGACGCCTCGACGTCCTCTCATTTCGCGCGCTGTGCAGACTTGTACTGCAGTGTGGTTCGCCAAGCTGAGTCAGGCCTGAGTCCCGGCCGCGCCGTTCAGCTGGTGACAACGCGTGTACATCAGCGCATCCGCGACGCCGTTCACTCGATCAGCTCACCGTGCGTGCGTATCTCTGCTGACGACTCTGGTCAGGTGGGCGCTCTCTGGTCCCGTCCCCACCAGAGCGCGAAACCGCTCATGGGAAGGAGGAGGACGGCAGCGAGTGCAAAGGGCGCGTGCATCTGCCAGGCGAACAGCGCGCCGCCCAGGATCGCCCCACCCGTCTGCCCGATCCCGTTGGCCGTTCCCTGCGCTCCGAGTGCCGCGCCAGTCGCCGCGCCCCCTCGCAGCGAAATGAGCGCCGCCACGTTCGGGCCAATGAGTGCGACGCCGAGGGAGAGGAACGAGATCGTTGCCAGGACGCTCACCGTCCCGCGCGCGAGCCCGAGCATGGCGAGACTCGCGCCGACGAGCGCGAAGCCCCCGGCGATCTGGCGCATCTCGCCAACGCGCCGCGCCCAGGGTGACCCGATGCCGAGTTGCGCAACCGCCATCACCAGGCCGCAGACCATGAACGCCGCGCCCACCTGACCGGGTCCATAGCTCCACATGCGCATCGAGAAGAGCGCAAGCGTGGACTCGAACAAGGCGAGCCCGAACTGGCCAGCCAGCGCCAGCCCGAGGAGCCCGCGAAGCGCTGTGGCGCGCGCCGGCCCATCGGCAGGCGGCGTGACTCCCGAAACAGCGAGCGACGCGTCCGCCTCGTCCGTTCGCGACTCCGGCAGCCACAGGAACACAGACAAGAGTGACACCAGCGCGAGTGCCGCGGCGGCAAGAAATGGGATGGCGAATCCGGAGAGCAAGACATTCCCGCCAGATGAACGCAGCTCCCACCCGCTGCGGGCCAGCAAGCCACCCAGCGCGGGACCAAGCACCACACCGATGCTGAATGCCGTCCCGAGCCACGCCATGCCGCGGCTGCGCCCTGCCGCGGTCGTCGAGTCGGCGACGTAGGCTGCGGCCGCGGGAAAGATGGCGGACGAGAGGAGGCCGCCCATCGCCCGAGCGACGTAGAGCATCGCGAGCGATGTCGCAAATCCGAAGAGCACGTAGGACACAGCGGCGCCCGCGATGCCGATGAGCAGCACCCGTCGTCGACCCACCCGGTCGGACAGGCGGCCCCACAGCGGGGCCACCAGCAGTTGCAACACCGGATACACCGCCGTGAGCAACGCCACCTGGACGGCGACACTCCCCATCCGTCCCGCCCCTGCGCGCTCCAGCGCGAAGCGCTCCGCATAGAACGGCAGGATTGGAAGTGTGACGCCAAAACCGATCGTGGCCACCAGGAGACATCCCAGCAACACGAGCAGGCGGTTCCGGTGCAGCATCATGCGTCCGCGATCCCTGAAAGTCCGCATCGCTGGCCGACGCTGATGTCGGCCGTCGCGCCATCGGCATCCTGACCGTTGCCCGTGACCACAGCGGTGTCACGGATCAACCTCGGTCTGCCCATCTCCATTCTACATCGGACCCTTGGGCTTGCCGGGCATTTTCATCATGCCGTTGCAGAGCTTGACGATCTCGGCGGTGTGCTCCGAAACCTTCGCCGGGACCGGAGTGCTGGTTTGCACTTCCGCTTCAAGCGCGGTGAGGTGCGCGCTGAGCGCCGTGAGCTGTGTCTCCATCTTCTGCATCATTCCCGGCATGGACGACATTCCCGCCATCCCTGGCTTCCCCGATTTCTCGGGCATCGACTTCATCTGGTCGCCCATCATCGACATCTGTGCCTTGTGGTGCTGTTGCATCTGGTCGAAGCCGCGTCTCATTTCGGCAACTGCGGGGCGCGCAAGCTCGAGGTGGACGGACTTTGACCGAGCGACGTCGCCGTGCAGGGCGCGGGCGAAGGTCGCCAGGTTGTCCCGATAGGCCATCGCCAGAACGTGATGCGGGCCTTCCATCATGGCCGCCATCCCAGGCATTCCGTGCTTGGCGGCCTTGTCCGCCGGGTGCGTGTGTGCTGCGTCAGCCGCGGACTTGGCACTCTGCGCGGATACGGTGGTCGCACGGCCACTGATGAGGAGAACGGCGAGCGTGGTCGCGACCGCCATCTTCCAACATGTCGATGTGTTCATGGCTCTCCCTGAAGGTGTTTGCGGCGCCGACGACCGGACAGCCGTCGGGTTGTGGTGGGCTACTCATGGCGTAGCACGAAGCCGGCCGGAGAGCGTCATCGCTCACTGCGCATCGTCGGTGATTCATCCTCTCGCGGCTGCACAAGGGTCGCTTGCGCCGCTGCGATTTCCACTCCTTCGTGTTTGATGTCGAGTCGCAAGCGGCCGAAAAGGCTCATGTAGACGTTCGCGATCCAGACGAGCGAGAACCCCGCGATCGCATAGCCGCGCCAGTCGTCGAAGACGAGCCGATACCGCGTCACGACCACAACGGCCGCCGCCACGTAGTGGCTGAAGCAGTATTCGCACGTGAACAAATAGAAGAACTTTCGGAGGAGGAGGTGCCCTGCCGACTTGCTCCGTGCCGCACACCATTCGCGGGGCTCACGAAAGATCTCTTCGCGCGTGACCGTCCACGCAATGCACGCCACCGGAATCGCCAGCACGAACAGCGTCACGAGGCTGACCGCGCGCATCGGCTCAAGCGGCATCAGTGACACCTGTGCTCCGGATCTCGATCGTGTACGAGGACCCGTGATTCATGACTTGATGCCCCATACCCAATTGAGGATCTCCGGCATGTCCTCACCGTGTGTCCGGATGTACCGCGAGTGCTCCGCCAGCTTGTCGCTCAGAAACTGTGTCGCGTGTGTGGCGCGTGACGCCAGGCCGGGCACACGTTCGATGACATCGCCCGCCAGATGGAACCGGTCGAGGTCGTTCAGCACCGTCATGTCGAATGGCGTGGTGGTCGTGCCCTCCTCCTTGAAGCCGCGCACATGGAGGTTCGCGTGATTCGTGCGCCGGTACGTGAGCTGGTGGATCAGGAGCGGGTAGCCGTGGAACGCGAAGATGATGGGCTTGTCGCGAGTGAAGAGCGCGTCGAACGCCTCGTCACTCAACCCATGCGGGTGCTCGCTCTCGGGCTGGAGCGTCATCAGGTCCACGACGTTGACGACGCGGATCTTCAACTCGGGGAGCTGCTCCCGGAGTATCCGGACCGCCGCGAGCGTCTCGAGCGTCGGCACGTCGCCGGCACAGGCCATCACCACGTCGGGCTCACCACCCTCGTCGTTGCTCGCCCACGACCAGATGCCCAGTCCGGCCGTGCAGTGCGCGATCGCGGCATCCATGTCCAGCCACTGAAGCTGCGGCTGCTTCCCCGCAATGATCACGTTGACGTAGTGGCGGCTGCGCAGGCAGTGGTCGGTCACCGACAGCAGTGTATTGGCATCAGGCGGGAGGTACACGCGCACCGTATTCGCCGTCTTGTTCACCACGAGGTCGATGAAGCCGGGATCCTGGTGCGTGAAGCCGTTGTGATCCTGCCGCCACACGTGCGACGTGAGCAGGTAGTTCAGCGATGCGATGGGCCGCCGCCAGGGAATGTCGCGGGTGACCTTGAGCCACTTCGCGTGCTGGTTGAACATCGAATCCACGATGTGGATGAACGCCTCGTAGCAGGAGAACAGGCCGTGCCGCCCAGTGAGCAGGTAGCCCTCGAGCCACCCTTGGCAGAGGTGCTCGCTCAGCACTTCCATCACCCGCCCGTCGGGAGCAACGTGGTCGTCCGTGCCGAGGATCTCCGCAGTCGAGACGCGGTTGGTCACGTCGAAGAGGGCGCCCAGGCGGTTCGACGCGGTCTCGTCAGGACCCACCACGCGAAAGTTGCGGGTCGTCGCGTTCTTCGTGATGACGTCCCTGATCAGTTCACCCATGATGCGCGTGCTCTCCGCCACCACGGTTCCGGGAGAGGGAACGGCGACGGCATGGTCGCGAAAGTCCGGCATCTCGAGGTCGCGCAACAGCACGCCGCCGTTGGCGTGCGGGTTGGCTCCCATGCGCCGGTCTCCCGCGGGCGCCAGTGCGGCCAGCTCGGGCACCAGTGATCCGCTCGCATCGAACAGCTCTGCTGGGCGGTAGCTCTGCAGCCATTCCTCGAGCTGCGCCAGGTGCTCGGGCTTGGTGGCGAGTTCGGCGAGCGGCACCTGGTGCGAGCGCCAGGTGCCCTCGACAGGCAGCCCGTCCACGACCTTCGGCCCTGTCCATCCTTTGGGCGTGCGAAAGATGATCATCGGCCAGCGCGGCCGTTCCGTGAATCCCTCGGCGCGCGCCTTCGCCTGGATTCCCTTGATCTCAGCGACGATTGTATCGAGCGTCGCGGCGAGCTGCTGGTGCACGTCGTCGGGGTCGCTCCCTTCCACGACGTACGGCGTATAACCGTACCCCCGGAACAGCTGGTCCAGCTCCTCGGCGCTGATGCGCGCGAGGATGGTGGCGTTCGCGATCTTGTACCCGTTCAGGTGAAGGATCGGGAGCACCGCTCCATCATGGACGGGATTCAGGAACTTGTTGGAGTGCCAGCTGGCGGCGAGCGCGCCCGTCTCCGCCTCACCGTCTCCGATCACGCACGCCACGATCAGGTCGGGATTGTCGAATGCGGCGCCGTACGCGTGCGCGAGCGAGTACCCGAGCTCCCCTCCCTCGTTGATCGACCCCGGCGTTTCCGGAGCCACGTGACTCGGGATGCCGCCGGGCCAGGAAAACTGCGTGAACAGCCGCTTCAGGCCTGGCTCGTCGCGCGTGATGGTCGGGTAGAGCTCACTGTAGCTGCCCTCGAGATAGGTGTTGGCCACCAGGCCCGGGCCGCCATGTCCCGGCCCGGTGACATAGATCATGTCGAGGTCATGCTCCCGGATGATCCTGTTGAGGTGCACATAGATGAAGTTGAGCCCCGGCGTCGTGCCCCAGTGGCCGAGGAGCCTGGGCTTCACGTGCGCCAGTTCGAGCGGCTGGCGCAGCATGGGATTGTCGCGCAGGTAGATCTGGCCCACCGACAGGTAGTTGGCGGCGCGCCAATACGCGTTCATCCGATGCAGCAGTGCGTCCGACAGGGGTCCGTTCACGTTGCGGCCCACGGCCCACGACAGGTCTGGTGCCGCTTGATCGGGTCGCTCCGAGCTCGTCGTCATTGGGATCTCATCGCAAACCACGGGAACGCGAGGCTGCCCGGGATGTGAGTGTAGATCGGGTTGCCCCGCGAAGAGAGAGTAGCGGGCCAAACTGAGACTGGACTGAGGAGGGGCTGAGTCTCGCGCGGCTCCGACACGTGCAGGACTACGGCCACAGGCTCCCGGATGGCTCGAGGGTCGTGGGGTCCGGCCAGCGCACAACCGGCATCGAGCTCGGCATGTCCGCGAGCGTCATCGCGCGGTGGCAGGTTGCGTCGGGCTTCAGCGCGCAACGGGCAGGCATCGTCAGTGCGACATCCGCGCAGCGCCGATCCCTGGAAGAAGGTGCGGGGCGAGATGGCGCCGCGTGAGCCAGAGCGTCAGGAGCGGCAGGATGATCCACTGCACCAGCGGCAACACACCAACGCCCGCGATAACCGGCATCGCGGGAGCGTACGACCAGCGCGCCAATTGATAGACGCTCACAAGCTCGAAGATCACCGTGATGCCGAGGCCGACGGCAAGGTAGCCGAGAATCGCGCCGGAGGCGGGGCGCACCAGCCACGCGCGCCCGGTACGCAGCGCGACGACCGCGTAAGCGACCAGCGCGATCACCATGTCGCCAAGCGTCGCCTGAAGGCAGCACCGCACGCCGTCGCCGTGAGGTTGCTCCAGCATGCCCGTGTAGAAGGGAACGGAGAGCATCTCCCACACGAAATGCAGCAGAAAGCTGAACATGGCAAGCGTGGACCATGGCTGCCACGGGCGCATCGAAGAACGCGACTGCGCTGACGGCGCGTCGGGTGCCCACGGTACCTGCTGACGGAGTGAAGGATCGGCCATGGGCTCGTGGGTTTGGAGCACGATCGATTGCCCGATGAGCTGCTTCAGCTCTTCTGGAGCGCCGCGATCTCCTTTGCTCGTCGGCCTGCGACGTGTGCATCATGGAACGCGGCCCTCATGACGGATGCACGAACCGTGCGACTCGGTCGCTTCCGGGACCCTTTCGCCGCGCCAGGCTTTACCGTCCGTAAACTCCTCGTCTCCTGGGGGCAGCAGGGGAATTCACGGGCAATCCCGCGTGGGGTCAGAGTGCGTGGCGTGGCCCACCCCACGCGTACGCCACGGCCTCAGGCGCAGGTTCAGCTGGGATTCAGGTCCGGCTCAGTTTCGCGCGCTACGATGATCCACTGCCAGCCACCCCGCCGAATTGCCGCGGCGGCGGGAAAAGCTGCTCCGACTGGCATTCGACGCGCCGACAATCAACGAAGCAGATGGATTGATACCAGCGTTCGACGCCACTCCGATCACTGCGAGAGGTGCGGTCATGCAATGGCTCCTGGCAAACTGGTTCTGGATCGTGCTCGGCATCGCCCTTCTCGGCGTGCACCTGCTTGGGCATAGCCGACATGGCGGACATGTCGAAGGTGCGCGCCCGCTCCCGACCGGAGACGGAGACGCCGAGGCATCGCGTCGTCGCAACGAAAGCCGGAGCGCTGGCGGCCACCAGCACTGAGCCCACGACAACGCGTAGTCCGACGAAGCCGTGACACCAGCGCGAGACAGGAAGGCAGCCCCGTGACGCGCATTGTCGAGCCGCGGCAGTCGCACGCGAATCCACCGGCCTTCGGCG
>JBKJMP010000299.1:0-8458 GCA_046596395.1 Gemmatimonadaceae bacterium | reverse complement strand
TCGCGAACTCGCCGCGCAACACCTGCATGTTCTCCTCACGCTTATCGAGCAGGCGCTTGAGCTTCCGCGGCTCGTGACGCGCGTGCGCATACGCCGTGAGCAGCGGCAGCGCGACGGTGTTGTCGAGATAACACACCACCGCATCAGGCAGTCGATCGGGATCGATCTTTCCCCAGCTCACCGCCTCGGCGGGCGTTGCGCCGGAGAGACCGCCGGTGTCGGGGCGCGCGTCGGTCACCTGGAGGAAGTAGTCGTGCCCCTTCTCGTCGATGCCAAGGACTTCCTGAATCTGCGGCTCGGTCTGGAGCGCGAAATTCTTTGGGCTCCCCCCGCCGCAGATGAAGACCGCGCTCTTTCCCCCGCCCCGCTTGGCGCCGAGGACGATCGAGGCCGTCTCGTTGACGTCGGCGTTGGGGTTGATGACGCACAGGTTCCCCTCGAGCGACAGAGCGGCGACGTTCATGCCGATCGACGAATCGCCGGGCGACGACGTGTAGATCGGCACGCCGCACTCGTACGCGACGCCGAGCAGCGATTTATTGCCGATGCCGAGCGCCTTCTCGCGCTCGCGGATGTACTTGCCGCACAGCGCGTGGAATTCCGCGCTGCTCATTGCGCGCTGGAACTCCGGGCCCTGCACGATCTTCCGGAAGAAGGCGTCCGTGCTGAGGAGGACGTCGTAATCGAAGAAGATGTCGTAGATGCGGACGATGCCTTCCTCGCGCAGCACGGTATCACTCGCCTGTGCGTTGCCGCGGTGCATCGCGAGGCCGAGCCCGAAGTGCGCGTCGTGGTAGAGGTTCGCGCCGGTCGAGATGATCCAGTCCACGAACCCCGACTCGATGAGCGGAATGATCGCCGCCATGCCGAGTCCCGCCGGGGTGAGCGCACCGGTCAGCGTCATGCAGATGGTGACGTCGTCGTCCAGCATTTTCCGCGTGAACAGTTGGCACGCTTCACGGAGACGCGCGCCGTTGTACGCGAGGAAGGTTCCGCCGATCAGGTCGGCGGCCGTCTCGGTGCCGTCGATGCCGCGCGGCGCGATGCGGCCCCCCTGGAGGAACTTCGACCCCTCGTGCGACGTGTGCTGCGCGCCCGCACGCTCGCGATCCTCGGCGGCGCGCTTCTGCTCGCTCTTGTTGCCGGCGGCCGACGATTTCTTCGGTGCATGGCGTGAGGCCTTGAAGCCTCCGCGCTCGCGTCCATCATCCTTCCCGCTGCCCGACTTCTTGCTGGCCATGCGTACTCCGAATGAGCGTGACTTACCTGGCGTTCGCTGAGTTGTATGCCTCGATCACCGCGTGCGCCGCTTCCGCGGGGTCGTCGGTGAGGAGGAGCAGGTCCATGTCGCCTGCCGAGATCTTTCGTTCAGCGAGCACGCGCGACTGGAGCCAGCGCAGTAGGCCGGCCCAGTAGTGCCGGCCGAACAGGATAACCGGAAACTGGTAGATTTTTCCCGTCTGGATCAGGGTGAGCGCCTCGAACAATTCGTCGAGCGTGCCGAAGCCGCCCGGGAAGATGATGAAGGCGCTCGAGTACTTGATGAACATCGTCTTCCGGACGAAGAAGTACCGGAAGTTCACGAGTGTATCGACGTAGGGATTGGCACCCTGCTCGAACGGCAGCTCGATGTTGCAGCCGATGGACTTGCCGCCGCCTTCCTTCGCGCCCTTGTTCGCCGCTTCCATGATACCGGGGCCGGCGCCCGTGATGATGGAAAAGCCGGCCTGCGCGAGGAGCTTTGCCGTTTCGACGGCGGCGAGGTACTGGGGGTCGTCGGGTGCGGTGCGGGCGGAGCCGAAGATGGAGACACCGCGCTCGACCGTGGCGAGGTTGTCGAAGCCCTCGATGAACTCGCCCATGATGCGCATGACGCGCCAGGTGTCGTTGCTGCGGAAATCGCGTTCACCGGCACCGACCGCGCCATCGTGAGGCGCCTGCAGGAGCTTCTCGTCCTCGGTGACGGGGCCGGTGAAATCGCGGATGTCGTTGTCGATTTTTCGCGCCGCACCGGACTGGCGCTTGTTCGACGCTTGGGACGGCGGGGTCCTGCCTGCGGCGCGATGGCCTTCTTCCGTGCGCTCGCGGAGGCCGTCCTGGGCCTCGGCCTGGGCGACGGCGAGCTGCGCGGGGTCACCGCGCTTGCCAGTCGCGGTGCGCGGCGAGCGCGCCTTCGCGGCTTTCTTCGGCATCGGCGCCACGTCGCCCGTGGGCTCGGCGGCGCGTCCAGACTTCGTCCTTTTGGCGGGCGCCTTCACTGCCTTTGCAGGCGTTTGCGTCGTCCGCTTTGCGGTGCGTTTGCGAGTGGCCATTCGGGAGTGTAGTCGGTAGAAAAGCGCGACGACAGGCTATGGGTTCGCCCTTTGCGCCTCGTCGCCGCCGCGCGCCCGCGATGACAAGGCGACGTTGTCATTTCGCCGCGGGATGCTACTGTGGTCATCCGCCTTTCTCACCCTGGTCCAGGTCCAATGCGAATCTGCTCCGTCCTCCTGGCGCTTCCCGTCATCCTGGGCGCCCAGGAATCCATGGCCGTTCCCCACAACGGCCCCACGACGCTGGCGATGGGCACCACGAAGGGCGAAAAGTACGGGCGCCTGGTCATTCGTGGCGCGACGGTGCTGTCCGGTCGGGGCACCCCAGGCACGAATCGCTCGATGCCCCCCGAAGGGCCTGTGGACATCGTCATCGAGAACGGCGTGATCGTGGACATGATCCCGATGGATGCCGTGAATGCCGCGGGCTATGGCCGGACCTTCGCGCGAGCCACGGGCGACAAGGTCATCGACGCCACCGGCATGTATCTCATGCCGGGCCTCGTGGAGATGCACGCGCACCTTCCGCCGCCGTCGAGTGACTTCGGCCCACGGGGCCTCGATTACGCGTACCGCCTCTACCTGGGCCACGGCGTGACCACGGTGCGCGACGCGGGAAGCGGTGCCGGCATCAAGCTGCTGTCCGAGCAGCGCCGCTCGTCCGCGGCGAATACCCTCGTCGCGCCGAGGCTCGTGCTGTGCCAGCGCTGGCCACTGCCGCTGCGGGAATGGGACGCTGGCAACACGCCCGACAAGGCCCGCGCGATGGTGCAGCAGTTCAAGACCCTCGGCGCCGACTGCGTGAAGGTCTCGAAGAGCCCGGGACACTACCCGGACGTGATGGAGGCCATCGCCGACGAGTCGAAGAAGCTCGGCATGTTCACCATGGTCGACCTCAAGGTCTCCGAGTCCGACGCGCGGGTCGCCTCGAACGCCGGTGTGAAGAGCATCGAGCACTGGTACGGCGTTCCCGACGCGGCGCTCTCGGGGACGCAGAGCTTCCCCGCCGACTACAACTACTGGCGCGAGCTGGACCGGTTCAGGAATGCGGGCAACCTGTGGATGGAGGCGGACCGGAATCCGGAGCGGGTGAGTGCCGTCATCGACCTCATGATCAGGAACGGCACGAACTGGAACCCGACGATGACGGTGTACGAGGACAATCGCGACCTCATGCGCGCCGCGGGGCTTCCGATGAAGGAATCACTGGTGCATCCGTCGGAAGTCGCAGCCGGTCCGGACACGAGCACGCACGGCTCGTTCAAGACGGAATGGAAGACGAGCGATGAGTTGAACTGGAAGCGGAATTTCGCGATCTGGATGAAGTGGGTGAAGGTGTTCCACGAGCGGGGCGGGCTTCTCACGGCTGGCAGCGACGAAGGTGGCACGGGAGGCATCGCGCTCATCCGCGAGCTGGAGCTCATGCAGGAGGCCGGCATCCACCCGATCGACGTGATCAAGGTGGCGACGACGAACGCCACGACGGTGCTCGGCATGAGCGGGCACTGCGGCATCCGGGTGGGATGCGCGGCGGACATCGCGATCGTCAACGGCAACCCGATCGACAACTTCAAGGTGATGTACGGCCGTGGCTACGGCTTTTACGGGCTGGTTCCGCGCAGCGAGCAATGGCGGAAGGGCGGCGTCGCGTGGACGATCAAGGACGGGATCGTGTTCGACGCGCAGGCGCTGCTCCGCGAAGCGGAGTGGTACGTCGAGCAGGAGCGGGCACGGTTGAAGGGGAAGGTGGCGTCGCGGTGAGCTCGGAGCACGAGCACCGAATGTCCCCCTTCAGCGACTCCGGCCGCGCGTGGTTCCCCCAAGCGAGAACGCTACCAGCTCGGCGTCGTCACCGGCGCCGCTCGCGATGACCACGAACTGGACACCATCCGCCGTCCGGAAGGTGACCGGGTTCGCGTAGCCACGCCCCGCGCGCAGCGTGTGCTGCCACAGCACCTTTCCGTCGCGCGTGTCGAGCGCGTACAGCACGTTGCCGCCTCCTGTAGCGAAGAGCAGCCCGCCGCGCGTGACGGTCCCGCCGGGCGCGCCCGCGACGCCGAGCGGAGGGAGCGACACACCTTTCAGGAGCGGATGCTCCCGAATCGACGGTGTGTCGCCGAAGGTGACCTGCCACTTCTGCGCGCCGGAGTCGAGATCGATCGCCGTCATGGTGCCGTACGGCGGCTTGATCAGCGGTAGCGCGCCGGGCGGCGTGTGGTCGCCCGCGAGCGAGTCCGGATCGACCGTCACGCCGAGTGCACTGCCCGTGAGATCGACGGTGTACTCGTACCCGATCGTGTCGTTGGGCACGCCTTTCCGGATGCGGTAGAGCACCGGATTGTCCGTCCCCTTCACGAAGATGGTGCGCGTGTCGGGATCGTACGACGTACTTCCCCACCCCGCCCCGCCGATGGAGCCCGGCATGACGATCGTGCCCTGGAGCGACGGCGGCGTGAAGATCGGGCCGCTCCGATAACGGCGGAAAATTTCCAGTGCGCGGCGGCGAAGCTCAGGGGTGAAGTCGATCAGGTCGCTCTCCGCCACCGCCTGTCGCGTGAATGCTGCGGGTCGCGTGGGCATGGGTTGCGTCCGCGCCGCACGTTCCCCGGGCACGTCGCTCGCGGGAACCGGACGCTCCACGATGGGCCAGACCGGCTTGCCCGTTGCGCGGTCGAGCACGTACAGCCACGCTGTCTTCGAGGGGACGATCACGACGTCGCGCGGACGTCCGCGCCAGCGCATCGTCGCCAGCACCGGAGGCGCGGGAAGGTCGTAGTCCCACAGGCCGTGATGCACGACCTGGTAATGCCACACGCGGCGCCCGGTTCGCGCATCGAGCGCCACGACCGATTCGGCAAAGAGATTGTCGCCCTTGCGATCGCCGCCGTACCAGTCGTTGGTGGGTGTGCTCACGGGGAGAAACACGAGTCCGCGCTTCGCGTCCACGCTCATGGGCGCCCAGACGTTCGTGTGACCCATGTAGCGGTAGGATCCGTCCTCCCACGTTTTCCAGCCGAACGCGCCGGAATCGGGAATCGTGCGGAAGACCCAGACGCGCTTGCCCGTGCGGACGTCGAACGCCTGCACGTCGCCGGGGGTGTCGTCGCGATAGCGCAGGCGATCGCCGACCCCGTTGCCGACGATGACGACGTTTCCAAATACCACGGGCGGCGACGTGTTCGTGTAGTGCAGCGCGTTCACCGGCCGCCGCAACTGGCGCGTGAGGTCCACTTCGCCCGCGTAGCCGAAGCCGGGAACGGGTTTGCCCGTGCGCGCGTCGAGCGCAATCAGCTTCCATCGCGCGTTGATGAAGACGCGGCGCTCCTTGCCCTCCGTCCAGGTCGCTACGCCGCGATGCACGAACCCGGTGCCATTCGACGGCTGGCCCGCGCGCCACACCTCGGGGTCGTACTTCCAGAGCTCGGCGCCCGTGCGCGCGTCGATGGCCGCGACGGCGGCGTATGGCGTGGACACGTACATCGTGTCGCCGATGACCACGGGCGACGCCTGGAATTGCCCTGGCCGCGCCGGCTTCTGGCTCGGGCCGGCGGGCACTGCTCGCTCGCCGGTGCGCCACGTCCACGCCACCTCGAGTCGGCCAACGTTCGTGCGGTCGATGCCGGCCGCAGACGACCACCGCATGGCGCCCTGGTCGCCGCTGGGTGACGGCCAGTCAACGCGTTGCGCGCGCAGGGGAGTGGCTGCGAGTGCCACGACGGCGAGCAGTGGCCATGCACCGGCGACGGCCACCAATGCGGTTACAATAGCGAGGCGTGGATGCATCCGGTGGAATCTCGAGTGCGGCGACGCGATGTCAAACGCGTTGTTGACGTCGCGGCGTTCATTGACGGTACGCGGTCACCGCTCAATGGATACTTTCACGCATGCCCTTCCCGTCGTGCGCGTGCCCGTAGTCGTCCTCGTCGCTGACGGAGCGCGCACCGACGCGTTCACGGGAGACCTGTCGCACCTGCCCTCGCTGCGCCGGTTGCGCGACGAAGGAGGCCTCCACGAGATCACCACGGTCTTCCCCTCCGTCACTGGGCCGGCGTACACGCCGTTCCTCCTCGGCCGGTTCCCGGGGCCGGTGGGAATTCCGGGCATCCGGTGGTACGACCGCGCGCGCACCGCGTGCGGCTGGCCCGATTACGCGCGGAGCTATGTGGGATACCAGTTCTCGCGCGTGGACCAGGACCTCGACCCCTCGGCGCCAACGCTCTTCGAGCTCTCCCCGAACAGCGTCGCCGCGCTCAGCGTCGTGACCCGTGGCCTCGAGCCGGCCGGGCAGATCGCGACGGTCACGGCGCGCTCCCTGCTTCGCGCGGCGACGACCCACTTTCGCGGCCGCGCCGAGACGTGGCTGGATTTCGATCGCGAGGTGGCGGACGAGGTCGTCGAACGCATGCGACGCGACCGGCCGCCGTTCATCTTTGCGGCGTTCGTCGGCGCGGACAAGGGCGCGCACGCGCTCGGGTCCGCGAGCCCGCTCGTGGGCGACGCCCTTCGCATCGTGGACGACGCCGTGGCTCGCCTGCGCGCTGATGCCGAGGTGGGCGGGTGGTGGGACGACACGCACCTGTGGATCGTGAGCGACCACGGCCACGCGGACGTTCACTCGCACGAGGACCTGGCTGGGGTGCTTGCGCGCGCCGGGTGGCGCACGGCGGCGCATCCGTGGTCGGCGCGCATTGCACCGGAGGCCGCCGTGATGGTGAGCGGCAACGCGATGGCGCACGTGTACGTCGAGCTTGGTGAGCGCGAGCGGCCGTGGTGGCCGCGGCTCGAGGGGCGATGGAGCCGCATGGCCGACATGCTCCTCGCGCGCGAGTCGGTGGACCTGCTGCTGCTTCCGCATTCAGCGGAGCGGTGCGAGGTGCGCTCGGCAGCGCGCGGGCGCGCGTTCGTGTCTCGTGAGGCGGACGTCTACCGATATGATCGCGTAAGCGGAGATCCACTCGGGGCGACGCGAGACCTGCGCGGGACGACAGACGAACTCTATGACGCGTTGCGCTCGAGCGATTATCCCGACGCGGTGCTCCAGATCGTCAGCCTCGCGGGCTCGTCGCGCGCCGGAGACCTCATCGTCTCGGCGACACCCGATCATGACTTCCGCTCGAAGTACGAGCCGATTCCGCACGTGAGTGCGCATGGCGCGCTGCATCGCGATCACATGCTGGTGCCGCTGCTGACGAATCGGCGGCCGGCGCGGGCCCCGCGCCGAACTACCGATGTCTTTGCCAGTGCGATCGATGCGCTGGGGATCGCGCCCCCAGCGGTACTCGACGGGCGTTCCTGGCTCTAACTCGTTGACGCTCAGAGTCGCAATCTGAATCCCAGCGCAGTCCCAGTTCGCGCGGGACGCACGAAGGCACTCGCACTCCCGCCTTCCACGCGCGCCCACCCCTCGGTTCCACGGATGGCGCCGACGGCGCCCGCAATGATCGCCATGCCGGCAACCTGCGTAGCGACGAACTCCGACCGCGACATCGAGTTGGACTCGTTGCAGTTGGAATACCTGGCCGGGTCGCACGGTGTGTACGGCACTGCGGCGGCGACCACCGCCCAGCCGACGGCGCCAATGGCGGCGTACTTCACCGCGGGTGCGAGCCGGCGACGGCCCGTCGAGACTTCGAGGGTGCGTACCGAGGAGGCAGGCAGCTTGAGCACGCCCCCACTCCGGAGTGCGATCGTGAGCGTGTCCGGCGTTCGCGTGACGAGGGTGCCGACGAGCCGCTCATCCGAGCCGGTTCGCTGCGCCCGGATCACGGCGCCTGGCTCGACCACTTGCGCCGAGAGGGTCGAGCCAATGAGCGAGGCAACGAGCACGTAGCCGAGCAATGGGCGCATTTGGGGGAGGGAATGAGGAGGCAGGCAGCAGCCAAACAATGCTCTACTCGGGCACCGTTCCTGTCCAGCCGCTCTGGCGCCGGAAACGCGCCGTTCTATTTCCTCGACGTCCTGTCCACCACGACGACGCCGCCCTTCATCACCCATCGCACGCGGTGGATCACCACGTCGATGTCGCGCAAGGGATCGCCGTCCACGGCGACAATATCCGCGAGAAAGCGCGGGGCGAGCTGGCCCATCCGGTTCGGCATGCCGAGCAACTCGGCGCCTATGGTCGTCGCGGTCGCGAGCGCCTGCAT
>JBKJMP010000265.1:0-5190 GCA_046596395.1 Gemmatimonadaceae bacterium | reverse complement strand
ACCCGTCCATGGCACTCCGCTGACCGTGCTACGTGCTGCCTCACGTCAACATCGCAACCAGGGTCGCCTCGGTGGAACCCGGACTTCAATCCAGCGAGGCGACCCTGGTTGCGATGTTGACGTGAGGCAGCACGTAGCACGGTCAGCGGAGTGCCATGGACGGGTGGTTGGCCAACACAGGCATTGGCCCCAGACGTATCGCCATCCATCATTCGATCGTCTTCCGGCCGACGCCGAGAAGGGAGACGGTTCCCGAAGTCCTGAACAGCGTACCAAGGCTCGCCGGATGATGAAACACTGGCGCACACATGCTCCGTGAAAGTGGCTTGCTGGCACTTCTCGACGAGACAAAAGAACTCGTTTGTACCACCGGGGCGGACCAACGGATTGACTACGTAAACCGCGCCTGGGTCGAAGCCCTCGGCTATTCGCGGGACGAGGCAGCGGCAATGCGGCCGACCGACTTCGTGGCACCGGAGCACATGGGGATGTTCCGCGACGTCGCCCGCCGCTTGATTGCCGGTGACCGCATCGAAGAGTTCGAGGCGGTGCTGGTGGCAAAGGATGGGCGGCGCGTGGTGTGTCGGGGGCGGGCAAGACCCGTCATGGACGACGGCCGTTGCGTGGCAACCCATGCCTTCTATCACGATGTTACCGCGGAGCGACGATCCGGCGCTTTGCGCGCTCGTCTCGCGGCGACCCTGGAGGCCACTTCCGATCTCGTCGGCATTGCAACGCGCGATGGTCATATCGTCTACCTGAATCGCGCTGGCCGGTACCTCGTGGGGCTCCGTGACGACAGCGATGTTTCCCAGCTGCGGGCGGACGATATGCATCCGGCCCACGCGCTGGAGCGAATCTTCGCGGAAGCACTGCCCGCCGCACTCGAGCACGGCCACTGGGAGGGCGAGTCGACGCTCGTCAACACCCATGGCGTGGAGATTCCAGTCTCGATGGTCATTGTCAGTCACCCATCGGTACGGCCGGGAGAACCGCCGTACTTCCTGTCAACAATCATGCGCGACATGCGCGAGCGCATGCGCATCGAAAGCGAGTTGCGCGAAAGCCGGAGGCAATTTCGCGAGCTGCTCGACGCGCTGCCGCTCGTTGTCTATGAGGTGAACGCAGAGGCGCCATATGCGCCGATCTTCGTGAGCTCCGGCATCCTGACTTTGGGCTGGCCGCACGAGCAGTGGATGACGCAGCCGGACACGTGGATGCGCGCCCTTCACCCCGATGATCGGGAGCGCGTCGAGGCGGCAACTCACCAAGCGCGCGAGGGAGGCGGGTCGACGAATCTCGAATACCGACTGATGGCTCCGGATGGTTCGATCCGATGGGTGCGCGATACCGGAGCGTTCACACGGGACGAGCGCGGCGTGATTGCGACCTGGCGCGGAGTCATGCTCGACATCACCGCACAGCGTACCGCGGAAGAAGCGTTGCGAGAAAGCGCGGTTCGCTTTCGCGGTATTCTCGAGAACCTTCGCGCCATTGGCGTAATGCTTGACCGCGATGGCCGGGTAACCTTTGCCAACGAACACCTGCTCGAGGTGACCGGCTGGGCGCGCGAGGACGTCATCGGGGAGGACTGGTTCGAGCGTTTCATTCCAGAGGGTGCCGCGGTGCGTCAGGTGTTTCTCGATGCCATCGTGTCAGGCGAGATTCCCGCGCACTTTGAAAACCCGATTGTGACACGTTCCGGCGAACGGCTCCTTGTCGCATGGGACAACGTGGTGATTCGCAGCGCCGACGGCGACGTCCTCGGCGCCGCAAGCGTGGGCCGTGACGTCACGGGCGAGAGGCGCGTTCAAGAGTTACGCGAGCAACTGATTGCGACGACGAGTCACGAGGTACGCAATCCCCTTGGAGCCGTTCGGAGCGCGCTCCAACTCCTGAAGAGAACGGGCGCCATTACCGAGGGCCGGCCGCTCGACCTTCTCGAGCTCGCAATCCGGAACGCAGACCGTGTTGGACGGCTGACCGAAGATCTCCTGGATGCGGAGCGGCTCGATGCCGGCGAGGTCGAGCTAAACCGGATTGTGGTGTCGGCAGAAGTGTTGATCGGCAATGCCGTCGAGACCGTAATGCACAACGCCCTTTCCAATTCGTTGCTGCTCAAGCCGGAGACAATCGGAGAAGACCTGTCCGTGCTTGCCGACGTGGATCGCATTTCGCAGGTGCTCACGAATCTGATTGGGAACGCCATCAAGTTTTCTCCTGCGGGCTCGTCCATCATCGTGCGCGCGGAGCAAACAGAGACGGCGACCGTGTTGTTCTCGGTCATCGACGAGGGGCGCGGAATCCCGCCGGAGCAGCTCAACCGAGTTTTTGAGCGGTTCGTGCAGGTGCGTGCGGAAGACGCAAGCGAGAAGAAAGGCGCTGGGCTTGGCCTTGCGATCTCGAAAGCAATCGTGCGCCAACATGGCGGAGAGATTGGCGTGCGGAGCGTGGTGGGTGGGGGGAGCACCTTCTTCTTCACGCTGCCGATGCCGGCGTAAGCCCTCGGCGCGATGCCACTGAGGAGTTCCGTGCCGCTGACGGGGATCGCGCATGTATCTTCCTGACGGACGCCCACCGCTCCTCGGCATTCGAGTGGCATGTCTCGCCGTGTACGTTCCGGCCCCGGTAGCCGCGCGAAGCCTGGCCGCGCTCGGCGCACATGTAACGAGGGTCGAACCGCTGGCCGGTGATCCCCTCGCGCAGTGGAGTCCCCGCTGGTACGACGAACTTCGCGCTAGCCAGCGGGTGCTGCGGCTCGACGTCAAGAGTGCGCGAGGACGACAAGTGTTTGACCGGGTACTCGCGCGCGCGGATCTGCTGCTCACCGCGTTGCGGCCATCGTCGCTGAAACGCCTGGGGCTGTCGTGGTCCTCACTTCAGGATCGCTTCCCGCGACTGTCACACGTGGCCATCGTGGGCCATGCGTCACCGAACAGCGACGCGCCGGGGCATGACCTGACGTATCAGGCGGAAGCAGGACTCCTCACGCCACCGGGCATGCCGGTCACGCTGCTGGCCGACCTGGCCGGCGCGGAGCGCGCGGTGAGTGCAGCGCTCGCGCTGTTGCTCGCAAGAGAGCGGGGATTCGGCTCGGGCTACGCGGAGGTTTCGCTCGCCGACACGGCTCGCGTGTTCACGGAGCCAAGGCGCTTTGGGATCACGGCACCCGAGGGAGTGCTGGGCGGGGCGCACGTGGGCTATCGGCTCTACCAGACGAGCGACGGCTGGATCGCGGCCGGTGCGCTCGAACCGCACTTTCTGGTGAAGCTCCTCCAGGAATTGGGACTGGGCCCAACGGCGGACCTCGCACCCGCATTCCTTGCGCAGCGTAGCGAACACTGGCAGCGTTGGGCGAAGGAGCGCGGAATTCCGCTGGTCGCCGTGCGCTGACCCCAGCACAGGAGAGCCGATGAAGATCGCGATGATCGTGCTGGCGGTGCTCGTGGGCGTTGTGGTGCTGGTCGCGGCAATTGGGTGGATGTTGCCGGTGAAGCACGTGGCGACTCGACAGGCCACCTATCGTGCTACTCCCGAGGCGGTGTTCGCGACGATTACCGACGTCGAGCGGCTGCCCACGTGGCGAGCGTCCGTGAAGTCCGTGGAGATGGACACATCGCAGTCGAAGCGGACGCGATTCCGCGAGACCGGCAGCGACGGCACCATCGCGTATGTCGTCGAGGAGCGCGTTCCGCCTCGGCGGCTCGTCACGCGCATCGACGACGGCTCGCTGCCGTTCGGCGGCTCGTGGACGTACGAGCTCACCCCCGCGGGGGACAGCACCACGCTTCGCATCACGGAGAACGGCGAGGTCTACAATCCGATCTTCCGGTTCATGTCGAAGTTCGTGTTCTCGCACCACCGGACGATCGAGACGTACCTCACGGAGCTCGGGGGGAAGCTGGGCTCGGCCGCCACGATCGAGCCGTAGACCCGACGGCTCGCCGAAAGTGGCGCGGCGCGTATCTTCTCCGGGCACGCAGCATCCCGACGCGACCCTGCTCCCGGACGAGCGCCATGAAGCAACTTCCGACACTCCTGTCGATCGCGACGTCCGCGATCCTCCTGGCCGCCTGCGCGAGTGCGCCCGCGGCCGACTCGCAATCCGTGGCGGTGCCCATGACCGGATCGAACGTGCTCACGCCTGCCGAGCAGGCGTCGGGGTGGCGGTTGCTGTTCGATGGAACGAGCATGAGTGCGTGGCGCGGGTACAAGCGCCCAGACGTCCCACCGGGGTGGTCCGTGGTGGACGGCACAATCAGCAAGACGCGTCCGGTCGCGGACATCGTGTCGAAGGACCAGTTCGGCGACTTCGACCTGCACATCGAGTGGCGGATCGGCGAGGGGGGCAACTCGGGGATCTTCTACCGCGGGTCCGAGGAATTCGACCGCATTTACTGGACGGCCCCAGAGTACCAACTGCTGGATGACGTCAAGGCACCGGACAACAAGACGCGCCTCACGTGCGCCGGTGCGGCGTATGGGTTGTATCCGTCGCCGCCGGGAAACCTGAAGCCGGTTGGCGAGTGGAACGTGACGCGCATCGTGGCGCGCGGTGCGCACATCGAGCACTGGCTCAATGGGACGAAGCTGCTCGAGTACGAAGCGTGGAGCCCGAATTGGGAGTCGAAGGTGGCGGCAAGCAAGTTCAAGGAGTGGCCGAAGTACGGTCGTCTCAAGAGCGGACACCTCGCGTTGCAGGGCGATCACTCGGGGTCGCTCGCGTTCCGGGCGATAAAGATTCGCGCGCTGAACTAGTCCTTTCGTAACTCACTCGGGGGCCGTCATGACGCAGCCTTCCCGTATTGCGCCGGAGCAGCAACAGAACGACACGGCGAGCACACCACACCGCGAGCCGGGCGTCGAGCGATCGATCGCCGTTCTCGACTACGTGTTTGGAACGCCGGACGAGCGGGCGTTCGACATTCGTCTCTGGGACGGCAGCGTGGAGCCGGCGGGCGTGCATCCGCACGCCGACTTCACCCTCATCGTCCGCCGGCGTGGAACGCTGCGGCGCATGCTGATCCGCCCATCGGAGTTGTCGATCGTCGAGGCATTCGTCTGCGGGGACCTCGACGTCGAGGGCAGCCTCGAGAGCGTGATCGGGCTGAGTGACTCGATCGGAAAACGCATCCAGTCGATCGGCAGCGCGGCAAAGCTGGTGTCGATGGTGCTCGCACTCCCGAGGGA